>JAIOTL010000278.1 GCA_021106775.1 Planctomycetota bacterium
ATTCCCAACTTGATTGGGAATCCAGAAGAAGTTAGAATATAACATTGTATTAGTCTGGATTCCCGTTTTCACGGGAATGACAGCATATTGTGCACTTTATTGTCATCCAGCCACCTGATGCATTGAAACTATTTGTATTTTTCGATTTCATTTTTGATGTGTGATTTTACGACGATTCTACATTTGTGTTTAGCTAGTTCACGAGCAACTTTCTCAGTAATCGATGTCAAACCATATAAAGAAAGCAATTCACCTTCGTATTTCGCTAGTTCACGGGCGACTTCCTCTGTAATCGAAGTCAAACCACCCAATGAAAGTTCACCTTTATGTTTTGCAAGTTCACTGGCGACTTCCACTGTAATCGAAGTTAAACCTTCTAAACTAAGTTCACCTTTATATTGGGCGAATTCACGGGCGACTTCCACGGTAATCGAAGTTAAACCATTCAAAGAAAGCCATTCACCATCGTATTGGGCGAGTTCACGGGCGACTTCCACAGTAATCGAAGTTAAATCATTTAAAGTAAGAATGTCACCATCGTGTTTAGCGAGTTCATGTGCGACTTCCACGGTAATCGAAGTTAAACCATCTAAAGTAAGACAGTCACCATCATATTTAGCGAGTTCACGGGCTACTTCAACAGATATTGAGGTCAAACCATTCAAAGAAAGCCATTCACCATCGTATTTAGAGAGTTCACGAGCAACTTCCACGGTAATCAAAGTTAAACTTACCAAAAAAAGATCACCTTTATGTTTTGCAAGTTCACTGGCGACTTCAACAGATATTGTCGTAAGGATATTCAAGTAAATGTTATGCATATTTTCAACAAGTTCACGGGCAACCTCAGGTGTGAGATTTGTCAAATCATTATAGTTCGAATACTTACCGTTCTTTATTTCATCGAATATTTTCTGATTCTTCTTCCTTTCTTCTTCACTCTGCTTCTTTTCCTCCGCTAATTTGCGTTGCATCTCTTGATTCTTTTTAATTTCTTCTTCCAACTGCATCATTACTAACTTGATTTCTTCAGCAAATTCTCCATTGGGATATTTACTCAGGTAATTGACACAATCCTCAACAGTGCCTTCAAGTGCAATAATATACAAATGTTCTTCTTTTTCAGATTCAGATAAACCATTGTCTGTATATGCTGAACATCCTATAAATATAAGCACTATCAGAATTGCCGTAAATATGTTTTTCATGTTTCACCATTCGGCTCATGTATTGCCTAATACTAATTATACATAATATGGTGGACAATTGAATCGGAAATATTTTTCGCGTTTTTCGTGTGGTTCGTGGTAAAAATTCTTAGAACCTTAGTGAATCTTCGTGTTCTTCCTGGCAAAAACAAAGACAGGCAAGATGCCTGTCCTACCGGTTTTAACATTCTCTGTGGTCTCGGTGTCTCTGGAGCAAATAGAATTAGACTTCGAAGTCGTCGGGGGTTTGATGATGCCTGCCCGAATCCGTCTCCAGAATGTCCGTAATCTTGTTTATCGCATCCACCCGTTTCTGTGCTTTTTCGTCCTGAGACATGCTGAACTTCAAGGTTTCAAGCATCCGCTTATATTCCCTGGCATCAACCTTCTGCTCACCAATCTCTTTCTTGCGCCTGAACAAACCAACAATATCCTCATAAATCGCGTACAGAACAGGCACGAACGCCAGCGTCAGGATAGTCGCAAAAAGCAGTCCGCCGATGATGGCAATCGCAAGGTCAGCCAAAAAAGTCTTTGTGCCGAAACCGATTGCAATACCCGTTAATCCGCCGATTGTCGTGAAAGTCGTCAGCAAAATCGGACGCATCCTGTCTTTGCATGCGGTCAGAATCGATTTCCACCTGGAATTGCCCTTGCGCCTGTTATTGTTGATAAACGACATCAGAACCGTCGAGTCGTTGACGACGATGCCCAGAAGCGCAACCGCACCAATCCCGCCGTTAAGCGTGAACATCGAGCCGGTTACAAACAGCCCCAAAACCGCTCCAAGTAAGCCAAACGGGATAATCGCCATAATTATAAAAGGCTGCATGACCGACTTCAGAACCGCAGACAAAATGATAAAAATGAGGAAAAACGTGATTATCATTGCCGTACCGAGGTTCTTGAATGTTTTTTGCTGTTCAATCGAAGCACCCGTAACCACAAGCGAATATCCCTGATAATTGTCGAGAATTTCCTCGGCAGCATCCTTGGCAAGGGTACTTCCGACTTGTGCCGACATTCCTTCAACCTGCCCGTAAACCGTAACCGTTCGTTTACGCTCATAACGTCTGATGAACGCGGTGCCTGTTTTGCGCACGACTTTAACGATAGTTTTCAACGGCACATCCTCGCCATCGCCAGATTTTATCGCCAGTGCAAGCAAATCCGAAACATTCTGCCGGTATTTTTCCTTGAACCTCACAATCACATCAACGTCATCCTCACCAATTGTAAGCGTTGATGCAGTTAGACCGTCGAATGCAGCACGAATTGTTGATGCGACAGAAAGTTTATCAAGTCCGTGGAATTTCGCTTTCTCCTCATCAATTTCAATTTTCAGCTCCTCGCTGCCGACTTCAATATTATCAGCAATGTCGTAAATTCCGGGGATTTTGTCCAACCTGGCGCGAATAATCCTACTTATTTCACCCAAAACCTTAATATCATCTCCGCAAAGACGCAATTCGATGTCCTTGCCAACAGGTGGACCTCCTTCGAAGATTTTTGTCTCGATATCTTTAACCGGCAGGCTTGAAAGCTTTCGGCGCAGTATTTTCAGGTATTTTTCGACGTTTCCGCGTTTCTTGAAATCCTCCGACGCAGGTTTTCCAAGGATTCTCTCGTATTCATCAGGTGACATCAGCGTAACCTTTATTTCACCAACGTTTTTACCCTCAATTATCGACATATCCGCTGCCTGCTTGCGTCCGACGGTCATCGATAGTGATTCTATACCGAATTTCGGCACCGCTGAAAAAATTTCCTGCTCGATAATCCCAAGCATCCGTTCGGTCTGTTCAATGCTTGAACCCTTGGGCAGCTCAAGCGAAATGCTGAATTCGTTAATCTGTGCCCAATTCATAAAACCTTTTGGCATCTGCATGAAAATATTGCTGATGAATGCTCCCAGTCCAATCATGAAAAGCAGAAATAAATACCGCCAACGCAGAATCAAGCTCATTTTGCTCAAATAATCCGCTCGAATCACAATAAAAAACCAATTCACTCGGAAACGAAGAAATTCCGCCCATCCGAACAGATAATCGAAAAATATTCCGCTTGTTGATTCAGGTTTTTGCACATTTCCTTTTCTGTCAAAACGTGGTGACCAATCAACGACATGCACAGGCAGAATCAGGATTGCTTCGACGAGGGATACCGCAAGCGCGATTATCACGACCGCAGGTATCGGGCGCATAAACTGTCCGAAAACTCCACCCAGAAAGAGAAGCGGTGCAAATGCTGCAATCGTTGTCAGCACAGACGCGATAACAGGGGCAGCAACCTCGCTGAGACCCAGAATCGCAGCACGTTTGGCGGAATAACC
>JAIOTL010000045.1 GCA_021106775.1 Planctomycetota bacterium
ATATACGATTTTTCTTCAGGCGAAATGTCCGTTCGAGTATATTCCACGCCTGCAGGAGCATTATTCGCGGAACAAATTGACAATCCGTTCAAAGCGGTCACTTACTGGCAGAATATTATCCTTTATAAACCAGAGCTAAATTATCTCGGAAAACCGCTCTATGACTACTCCATTGCGAGAATTGATAAATTAATTGCTGAAAATACCAGAAAAGTTTACAAAATATGGGACGAAAAAGCTGAAAAGCTCTTCAAATCAGGGATTTCAGAGTCTTCAATTGAAACACTTGAAACTGTCATTGACGGTTATCCCAACAGCAAAATCTGCGAAAAAGCATTCTACGAGCTTTCAATGCTCTACATCCGAGAAGACGAGTTGCATGACGCTATGATTATTATCCAGGATTTCATGATTAAATTCAAAAAATCAGACAAACGTGCTGAATTGATGCTCCGCCTCTATTACATTTACACAAAAAACGAAATTCTGTTCTCCGCACGCAATCTCTTACTCGACCTTGCAAAGGAATTCAAGGGACAGAAAATCAAATATGGCACCGCTGAAATTGAAATCGATAAATTCGTGAAAGAACAACTTAACCTTGAGAAATTCATAGGATTAAAAATTCATAAAATTGTACCAAGACTCGCGAAACCACCTCTTAGACAAAGATTTCAGAAATCATTCAGCAACAAAAGTTTTCCAAAAATCCTGCAAATCGAAGGCACAATACCAGAAAAATTCAGCAAGAATTTTTATATAATAAAAAGTATCGGGCTTCTGCAGTGTTTTAACACAGATGACGGCAATGAACGCTGGACCGCCAACGTCGAAAACTCCTCAGTTAAATCGTTTTACATAAACAACACACTTATTGTGATTTCTTCATCTGGTATTTACAATATCAATCCTGCAAACGGTAATTTCAACTGGACACGTCTGTTTAATTTCTCAATTGACAAAGCAACGATAGGGGATGGTATTATTGCGTTGATAGGTGGAAAAATCAGCGAGATTACCGGTGAGCGTGTTTACACAATCTTCTTCTGCAACATTGATGATGGCAGAACTATCAGTAAACATAGGTTCGCAAGGATTAATTCTGTAAAAGACATGCAAATCTTCGATAAAACCTTGCTTTTGTACGTTGATAAGCCCTCTAGCAGCTATCCAGAATCGATTATCGCTTTCGACATCGAAAACACGAATGTACCTAAATACGAAATCACCTTAACTCAGCGTTTGAAACACTATTACATGGTGATAGCAGGTGACAACAATATCACGTTGCTTTTGCGCAATAATCAACTTAGAGTTTATGACCTGCTAACAGGTAACATCAAAAAAGTAAAATCATTAACCCGCGCAACGTGGAGCAGTCAACAGGCAAATGATAAAATCTATGTCTCAGGCGTTATAAATAGCGGATTTATTGGCTTAAATCCTGATACTTTTGAGCAAAAATGGGATATTTCGCTTAACAACGTGTATTCATATCCAGATTTTGTACTTGATAACGAAAGATTGTACACTTTTTATAGAACACGCGATAATAAGTACATAATCGAAGCTTTTAACAGTACTACAGGTAAAAGAATATGGCAAAAAACGTTGTTGAAATTCAAGCGCGACACAAGTGAAAATGTTGAACTTATCGATACTCAGAAATACATCATCGCTGTTCACGAAAAAATGATGACGAATAAAGATCCAAACTCATATCTAAGGCAATGGAACGCAAAGATGTGCATTATCGATAAATCGAGCGGAGAAGTGCTACAATATTTGCAATATGAACCCATGACACAGGATACGCGAATGCCAAAGATTTGTGTAATGAAAGACAATCTGTACGTTGAATCGAACTCAATAACCTGCTTCGGCAAGTAATTAGCTCAATATTTTGTGAATTTGGTGATGCATTTTGGAATTGTTGTTAATCTTCGATGCCGAATTTGCTCTCCGCAAGCTGCACTAAATCTCGAACCGCTTCGTCAGCATCTGCACCTTCCGCCTCAATTATCAATTCCGCACCCGATGATGCCGCCAAAAGCGTACACTCCAACACCGATTTACCGTTTATAGTCTGGTCTTGAAAAGTAACCTTTATATCGCATTCATATTTCGTCGCTGCCTGTACAAATGCTGTTATCGGTCGAACATGAAATCCAGCTTTGTTTTTGATTACAATCTTGTCTGAGGCGTATGTATCGGGCATTCCATCCTTGATGGTTTAAGTTTACAATACTGTCAATAGGTCAAATAACTCTTGAGTTCTATTGTCAATGCAGTGAGTAAAAGCAGGTTTACCTGTCCATCCTTGTGTTTTCGGATTTACATTGTCAATAGCACAAAGAACACTTGAATCCATCAGTTGTCGCTATGGGAAAACAAGTTTCCATACTTTAATCTTCTGTATTTCTTAACAGAAAAGGATATAATTTTACTAAATGAATCAGTTTTTTCATTAAAAAAAATAGCATCATATGATTGCTGATTCAAGAGTAATTTAACTCGTTATAAAATGTGATGAACTCCCTCTTTTCAACACTTTCAATATTAACATTGGTAATCTTGTGGGAAATATGCAAACTAATTCTAAAACTGGAACCAAAACTATCTTAGAGCTTCAGAAAAAAAATACAGGAATACAAAACTTTCTGCAAAAGCTGATAAAGTCCATTATTCGCGAGATTAAATATAAGATAAATATATGGACAATCGGTATCACGCTGATTCTCGTACTATTTTCCTTATCAATTGCTTTGTGGCAGCCATTTCCGGGTCTTGAGGAATGGACGCGCGATTATCGCCAGCAAAGCAGGCTTTCGGGTATGAATAATCTGATTTATCCTCGAAGCGCACTGAGCAAATTCAAAAACAAGCTTCCAACACCACATTCTGATAAATTCGTAAACTGCTTCGATGTCTGCATTATCGCTCAGGATGAAACTTCGATTCACATGCTTGACGGCACACCGTTTTCACCTGAAGAATATGGGCAAATCATATACATGCTGCAGGAATTCGGTGTTGACGTTATTGTGTTTGACAAACTTTTTTTTGAGGAACGTCAAAAACATTTTCCACTTGGCAACAGCAATATGCACAATGCGATTCGCAGGGCAAAAAAAACCGGCATAAACACTGTTGTTGGATGGAAATATGAGATTAATCCAGATTCGACAGACAGCAAAATGATTCCGTTTGGACCGACAAAAGAAATCCGAGAAATCACAAAAAGAGGATTTATTAATGTTGTTTTGTCACCGACTGATAAAGCTGTAAGAAAATACAGCATAGTTCATTCTGATGGTGCTTCGTTGGCGTTCTCAGCGTATTTATCAGTTTTCAATCCTGAATATGTAGATGCAAAGACAGCAATTGAACAGATAATTGCTAAGAAAGAAAAATTTCCTGAGAATTACATAATCAAATCCCAACTCACAGTTGATGCAGAATCCGGCATTTCCGTACCGAGAACGCTTGAATTTTACGGCAAGCCTGGAACGATTCCGACAATTTCCTTCTACGATCTGATTCACGCTTTCAACCTGCTGTTTCCAGAATACGCAAAATGCGAAAAATACGATGAAAAATTCCTTAAATTCAAGGAAATTCTAGATGCGGGAATCTCGGGTGAATTGCGCGAACTTCTTGCAGAACGTGAAGAATACATCCATGAAATAAGCTTGCTTGAAGAGTCTCAGAAAACTGCAACCGGAGACGAATTGAGAAAAATTCAGGAAAACATCAAAACTTATCGAGAAGATTTTTTAAGCGAAGTAGATGCTGCAATCGCTGAAATCAAGGCACAAAAACCAACAGATTCCGCAGATACTATTAGCCAAATCGATAAAAGCAGATGGACAACAGAAGATAAAGCATTTTTCGACAATCTTCAGAATTCACTCGCCCGAAAAGTCGCAATTATCGGACCCTGGACACTTGATTCGCAGGATTTGTACAACGTGCCGATAACTTCAGCATCTAATGCTGAAGCACGCATGTACGGAGTTGAAATTCATGCTACAATGATTCAGAATCTGTTCGAGGTCATGAATTCCAACGACCCTGATGTAATTAACGGTTTTACATATCCCACAAATAGAGAAATTATCACAATTATCGTTGCTGTCGTGCTATTTGCCGCCTTTCTGACGATTTTCCTGACACCTCTTTGGTCAGCAGCATTGATAATATTATCCGCAATTATTTACTGGTTCGCAACATCGTACGCATTCGTTTACAGCACGCATTTCTATCCGGTTGTGTACCCGATATTTGCATTTCTTTCAACTTTCATTTTCATGACCGTTACAAAATTCTTCGCAACAGACAAGCAAAGAAAGCAAATTGACGGCATGTTTAAAAATTATGTTGATAGACGATTCGTTGAACTTCTGAAGCGCGACCCATCAATGATAAAACTCGGTGGCGAGCGAAAAGAAATCAGCGTTTTCTTCTCAGATATTGCTGGCTTCTCAACCTTTTCCGAAAGTATGCAGCCCGAGGAAATTGTCGATGTGCTTAACAAATATCTCGGTGCAATGACGGAAATCATACTCGAATACGATGGTACACTCGATAAATACATCGGCGATGCTGTAATGGCGTTTTGGAACGCACCGATGAACCTGCCTGACCATGCAACTCGAGCATGCATATCGGCAATTATTCAGCGCAAAAGACTGCTGATTTTGCAGCGAGAATGGGTCGAGCAAGGTTATCCCGAAATCGACTGCCGCATGGGTATTAACACAGGGCAAATCGTGCATGCCAACATGGGTTCGAGTCTGCGCAAAAATTACACGCTTATTGGTGACCCTGTAAACCTGGCAGCACGTTTCGAACCACTGAACAAGGATTTCGGAACAAATATCATCATCGGAGAACGCACATACGAGCTTGCCAAAGAGCAGATTGTCGTACGACCTTTAGGCAAAGTCCAGGTTAAGGGACGCTCTGAACC
>JAIOTL010000210.1 GCA_021106775.1 Planctomycetota bacterium
ACATCGATCTACCTACAAACGTAGTCATAGTAATATGCGAAAAAATAATGCACTGTTCAACCTTCATTTTCATACGGAGAAGATATGAACCTCCAGCAATAAATGCACCTACGCCGACAATTCCTGAAAGTCTTATAAATTGTCGTCTGGTATATTTTTTGGGTTCATTTTTTTTAATCTTGTTCTCCAGAGTTGTCCTGACTGTTGAAACAGTCATTCAAGTTGAAATTGTTTCTTTTTCCGATTTTCAGTGTCGCTCGAACCCGCTATATCGCTTTGGATATGGCTTGGCTTCTCGATCCTTGAAACTCGAAAAAATATTCCAATTTCATTCCTAAAGCACTTTCTCACCAACCAGTTGAGTAAATGAGTTTATTTTTATGTTTTTTCAATGAAATCTTCGAGAATGATAGAATTTTAAAGTTGTATTTCAAACCCTAAATTCCTTTTTTAATCCTTACTCTACAGAATGTAGAATCACGCCCTTAGCACGAAGCAATGCAGCACAAACTCCCGAACCTTCGACTTTTTCGTCATCGCGTTTTATGAAATGCACCCCGCATGCTGGACTTTTTTCCTTCAAATACGCTTCTTTTGCACCGAATAATCTGGCGAGATACAGCGACGCTTCCGCACCTTTCAAATACTGCTCGGTAACATCAATTCCGTCATCAATTCGCAGAACCTTTGCCTTTTTCCTAAGCACTTCGTTGCCTGTACCCTCGTTTATCTGTGCTGGCGGTCGCGGAGTTGTTAAACCACCAAGCTGTTCAGGGCAAATCGGGATAATCGCACAATCTTTCAGTTTCTCAATAAGTTCTTCTCGATGCGAGTTTTTGCCGTCATATCGGCAGTTGACACCAAGCAGACACTCGGAAACAAGAATATATTTCATTTTTTTCCTCAAATAATTATGAAATCGTCGTATCAATTGTTATATAAATTGTTTGCGATAATTTTTACATTTTTCAAATTTATTAGGAGTTTTCATGGCTGAAGAAAAATCAAAATATCAACTACTTGAGGAAAAGCTTAGTAAAAAACGTGAAAGCGCCTGGAAGCTTTACGGTGAAGAGAAAAAGCCTGTGATTGAGAAAATCGCTCATGAATATCTCGATTACATCAGCAGAGCCAAAACTGAGCGTCTGAATGTTAAGGTTGCTGTTGAAATGGCAGAAAAAGAAGGATTTAAGCCTGCGGAAAGCTTTGAAGCATTAAAGCCGGGCGATAAAGTATATTTCAATTATCGTGGGAAAAACCTTCTGCTTGCGGTTATCGGCTCAAAGGGTGTTGATGCTGGTTTCAATATTGTTGCTTCGCATGTGGATTCCCCTCGTCTTGACCTTAAGCCTACTCCGTTAATCGAAGATACGGAATTTGCGCTGATGAAGACCCATTACTACGGCGGAATCAAGAAATATCAATGGGTTAACATTCCTCTGGCTCTGGCGGGTGTGATTGCGCTTAAGGATGGCAAGATTATTGAAATTCACATCGGCGACAAGGATGACGATCCGGTGTTTATGATTCCCGACCTTCTGCCGCATCTCGCGAAATCTCAGGCTGGCAAGAAGATTTCTGAGGCGATAACAGGTGAACAACTTATGATTCTTGTAGGTTCTGAGCCTGTGAATGATGATAAAGTCAAGGAAAAGGTCAAGCTTCATATTCTTGAAATCCTTCACGAGCAATACGGAATTACGGAAGATGATTTCCTGTCAGCAGAGCTTGAGGTTGTACCTGCGGGAAGGGCGCGTGAGCTTGGTCTTGACAGAAGCATGATAGGCGGATACGGGCATGATGACAGAATTTGCGGGTTTGCGAATCTTTACGGTCTTTTTGCGCTTGAAAATCAGGAGCGAACTGCGGTTGCGTATCTTGCGGACAAGGAAGAAATCGGCTCGGTTGGTGCGACTGGCATGGATTCGATTTACTTTTATCACGCTCTGTCGAAGATTGCCACGCTTGTTAATCCGCAGATAACGGAAGTCATGATTCGCGACTTGCTGACAATCTCAAACGCACTCAGTACAGACGTTGAAGCCGCGATGAATCCGCTGTTCAAGGAAGTTCATGAGGCGAACAATGCAGCGAAGTTCGGATATGGTGCAGCATTTAGCAAATATACGGGTGCTCGTGGAAAAGGCGGCTCCAACGATGCTGATGCTGAATATGTTGCAAAACTGCGGAAATTGCTCGATGACGAAAAAATTCCGTTCCAGATTGCTGAGCTTGGCAAGGTTGATGAAGGTGGCGGCGGAACTGTTGCATATTTGCTGGCACGTTACGGGATTCACACAATTGACATGGGTGTCGCGCTTCTGTCGATGCATTCGCCCTGGGAAATTGCTTCCAAGGTTGATTTATACGCGGTCTGCGAAGCATGCAAACACTTCCTCCAGAAAATGTAAATTTGTATCCTGAGCGGAGTCGAAGGATCGTGATTATTCAATTGAATTCAGTGGGACAGGCATCCTTGCCTGTCTCTTTTTTAGCCACAGAGCCACAGAGTCCACAGAGTTTATGTAGGTTGAGGTTCTCGAAACCAAAGAGTTTTCACCACCAAGGAACACGAAGAACCACTAATTATTGGTTTTTGTTTCTTTTTTTGGTGCATTAATATCTTTCCACCATAAAAGAGGATGTGAAAGTGTCGATTTCTCAGACTTCTCTAACCAAGAGTCAATCAATGCAAGATGCGAGTCATAAATTTTGCTTGAGTGCATTTCAACATAATCTTCTATTCTCTCTCTATGCATTAGTAACACAGGGGAATCCCAATCTGGCTCGCGATAGAGGAACATCTTGAATATTTGACCCAGTGATTTTTCGCTGAAATACGATTCTCCAACAATATGGTCAGACTCGTTAACGTGGTTATAAGCTTCAGTAAACCCGAACCATTGTTCCTTCTTGGGATTGTAAAAGTAAACATTTTGTTCAAGATTGAATTCAGTTAAGATAATGCCAGCGTATTTGCCATATCCTTTGGTTAGTTTTGTAGTAACTTCCAATTTGAGTTTGAGTATGTTGTTTTCAATTGGCAGATAGAAAACGACTATCTGATCTTTACGAGAACTTTTATTCGCGGATTCGAGATTGATTATTGAAGTATCAACGGGTTTGACCTTTTTATCGAAAGCTTCGATTTCTTTTGGCATTTTGGAATTAAAAGATTTGACGTTAATTCCGATTCGGATGATGGATTGTCCTTCTTTTTCAATAATCCATTCATTGTCGAACTTGAAATTATTCATCCCGTAATCGAAATCGTATTCGAGACAATCGTTGCTTTCAAAAGCTGCGCAGGAGCTTCCAATAACGATAAGAATCAATAAAAGAAAACTGAAAATTTTCATGATTTATCATTTGTAGAAATTGTATTTATTAAAGTCTAACAAGTACATTTCGGAGTAAACACAAGAAAATTAAAGAAGTTATGGATAGTGGTTATTGAGATAGGGATTTGAGGGATTTGAGCCAGGAAAGTTCAAGTTCGGTTTTTGTGTGCTCATCGATTGATGCTGATTTCATAATCTTTTCACAAAATTCACTCAATCTGTCCGAAAGTTTATCAGAATTAATTTCGTCCGCAGTTGAAATTCTCTCTGCAAGCACAGTTACATCGTTCTCCACAATCTGAATGAACCCGTTCTGCATCGCAAATCTTAGTGTATTTCCATCGTCAATTTTGACCGTAGCAACGCCGGTTCCGAGCTTGGTTACAAAGGGTGCATGGTCGAACATCACACCCATCATGCCGTCATATGCAGGCACCTGAAGCTCAATGCAATCGCCTTCAAAATAAGGTTTTTCCGCAGTTATCAGCTTAACTTTGAATTTTTTGCTCATTTTATCCTTCAATTTTGCATACTATGTATTCGATTTGTTAATAATTCCCAGAAATGATTCTGTTTTCAGGCTTGCACCACCGACTAGGAAGCCGTCAATGTCTTTTTGTGCAGACAAAATCCCTGCGTTTGCGGGTTTCACCGACCCCCCATAAAGCAATGAAACTTCCTGCGCGTGTGAACCTTCGAGAAAATCAACATTTGAACCAATAAACTCCTCAAGATAATTGCGCAAATTCTCGCACATTTCCTGCGCTTGCACTTCAGATGCGGTTTTGCCGGTTCCGATTGCCCAGATAGGTTCGTACGCGATGATAAGATTTTCCCAGAAGGATTTGTTATCTGTGAATTGTTCGACGATTTCTCTAAGCTGATTGCGAACATAAGCCAGAAAATCTTCTTCTTCACGCGTTTTCAACGTTTCACCGACGCAAATTATCGGTGTCATACGATTTTTCAGCACCTGGACAATTTTTTCAACAAGTGTTGGTGAGTTTTCATCGTGAAACTGCCGACGTTCCGAATGCCCGACAATTACGAATTTGCATCCAAGGTCAGCGAGCATTTTCGCGGATACATCGCCTGTAAACGCGCCGTTATCACTTGTACACACATCCTGGGCACCGATTTTCATGTTGCTGAAATGTGCAACATCTACAGCAGATTGCAGATAAACGAAAGGGGGGATACAAATGACTTCAACATTCGTATCCATAGGCATCTGAGATGATATGTTCTTAATTAACTCGGTCGATTCTGCACGGTTAAGATTCATTTTCCAGTTGCCAGCAATAATTTTTCTTCGCATTGAAATCTCCGTTTACAAAATATCGTTTTGTCGAGAAAATACTAAAATTTCCACAAAATTACAAAATTATTTATCTATCAACTCTGGTGGCGGGATATATTTAATGGTTTGCGTGTCATTCCTGCGAAAGCAGGAATCCAGTAATACCGATTTCTTTTTATATTCGCTGGATTCCCAATCAAGTTGGGAATGACAGAAACAATATCTCTGTACCACTACCCTCAGCTAAATTGTAAGTAGTTATTACGTTTATTTTTGCTCTTTCACCCATTTTTCAAGTTCATCAACCTCTTTCACGCCGGTTTTCAGTATTTTGTCATCAGCAAGCTCAAAATGTTTGATAATCCATTCACCTTCATATGAATTTATGGCAATTAAAAGCTCATTTTTATCATCGATTTTGATTGTATCCTTGAAAACTTCCTGAATCTGCTTTTTAGTGAGGGTAAGTGCGAAAATCTCGTTATTGTACTTGAAAACCTTGTAAAGATGTTTATACCTCACTTCGCCCTTTTCAATTCCGCTTGAAGTACCGATATAAGCAACATCCGCTTTTGTGTGCTGAAGATAAATTTCCTTGGCACGTTTATCCATCTCAGCTTTGGAATAATCTCGTGAAAGCGTACTGATTAGGCGTTCCATGTCTTCTTTTTTCGTCGGTTTTCGGAAGTTTGTGGCGAGTATTTTGCCGTTAATCTTCTTAATCCAAGCATAATACGGATGTTGAAACTGTCTAGTTTCCTTCTTCGCATCATAATACTGTACAACCAGGCTGAACGGGTTTTCAAGCACATGAACCTGAATATATCCAAACGGACAATGACCGGCAGCGTATGTAATTGAGCCAGTATTCACGTACAAAGGACCGTCATCCCCATATTCCTTTATTTTTAACCGTGAGAAAAAATGAGTGGTTGCAGAAAGCACAAGGTCACATTTTTCGTACACAATTTTGCGCTGGTCAGAATCGAGTTGTTCAAAGAAGAATCCCGTACGCGAATGAGCAGCAACGATTACAATATCCTTGTCCCCTTTCTCAATCTTTTCCAAAGTTTCAACGAGATATTTCTTTGAATCTGCGTTGAAAGCAATCTTAACGTCAGAAGGTGAGTCAGAATAATGAAGCTGAATCAAATGCACCGTGTATTCACCAACTTTTATCCTGGCGTAATATTCGCATTTGTTTTCACGGATTTTTACATGCTTTTTCTCTGACAGTTTATTAACTTCGAGTATTGGCGCTCCTGAACCCCAATCTCCCTGGCTTTTGCCATAATATTCATTTTCACCGTCAGCAACATTGGCATAGAAATTGTTGAACCAGAATTTGTCATTTTTGAGGAAATCGAGGAAATCATTTTTCCAGCCCTTTTTGAGATGGTCTCCAAGCCCGATGACAAATTTATCCTGCCCTTCTTTTATCCATTCAACCATCTTTCTGAACTCTGGCTTCGCGTCAGGTCCGTCTCCTTTGTTGTCGCTCATGATAGCGAAACTAAATGCTGCTGCCCTATCAAGCTCCTCAATCGTCTTGATATCATTGATTTTTCCGTCTGTGAAGCTATATTTCACAATTTTATTTTCGGCTGGCATTTGTTTTAATTGAGGATTCGCCTTTTGCTCAACATCTTGTTTACATGAGTTTAAGCAGATAAAAATAAATGAAACAATTAAGAAAATCTTAGCTGTAAAACGAAAACGCATAAATACACCTCCAAAAATGACTTTCTGTAATATATGTAAATTTTATGATTTGGCTAAATTATTCTGTTCAGTTGGTACTTTTACGAGGAAAAGGAAAAATATACCGAGGACAAGCATCGGAAGCTGTGCTGCTAATGCAATCCTGTAAGACATTGCTTCTGAGAATTGAAAATTTTGATATGCAATGAGTTTTATCGTTGGAAGTAAGATAATGCCGACAACTGCGAATTTCTTTGTCAAATTGAGAAAACCAAAATACTCCCCAATTTGCGCTGGCGGTGCAAGAATCAGCAAAAGTTTGCGTCCTGCGACCCAAAATGCCGCAATGCCAAACCCACCACCCAGTATCACAACAGTTGCCATGACATAAAACATATCACCGGGTATAAGCGTTGTAAGAACTAGTCCGCAAAGTGTTCCGAAACCACCCAAGATGAGTACAAAACGTGGACCAATTTTATCGGATAGATAACCCTGCAAGAATGAAAATGCTGCTGCAAAAGTGTTCACCAGAAGCAAGAAAAGTATTATCTCATGCTCCGGGGGCATGAACACTGTGTGAGTAATCTTTGACAGATAACAGATTGCAGTATTCTGAACATCCTGGCACAAGAATGCACCAATTAGGAAAAAAAACAAAGGTTTATGTTTTGGGAGGCTTTTTATTGTGCTGAAAACCTGGTTCAGCGCGGGTTTTTGAGCGATTTGAACAGAATTCTGTTTCTTTATTCGTCGTTCAGGAACGAAAAGTACAAAAGGGATTGCTGTAACAATGAACAACACAGCAGCGAGAAAATAAGCGTTCGAGAATTTATCATCACTGAATTCGAGCTTTATAAATTTTCCGTTTTTACTGAAAATTTTATAATTATCACCTTCACGCTCAACTTGTATCTGTGAAATGGTTTCATAATAATCTTTTGCAGCCTTACCTGTGCTGGACTCAATGTGTTCGAGACTTAAAGACTTTGGTACAATTTCATATTCACCATTTTTATTAATATTTAATTTAACCTTGCCAAGTTTGCTGGATTTCGATTCGTCTTCTCTTAGCTCAAGATAATAAGACTTTTCCTGTGCTTTTATTAAATGCTTTGTGTCGATATCGCTAAACATTGTGTAAGGCAGAAGCACCATAATTAAGGCTGCGGTTGCAATTGAGCCGATATATCCAAGTCCAACACCAAGCCCAGAAACTTTGCCAGCCTCATCATTGTTCTTAATCAGCAATGGCAGGATGGTGTCATATAGAACCAGAGAACTTTGCAACGCCAAATTACCCAGAAACAGATAAATCGACAAAAGTACCAAGTTCTGAGTTAAACCCATCAAACACATAGTAACAACTGAAATAATCGAAAGCAGGATTACTCCAAGTTTTGGATACCCTATCCTGTCTGAGATTGCTCCTATCAAAGGTACAACCAATCCGGAGGCAATCATAGATGCGAAGAATGAGATTCCGTAGAATAGCTCACCGCCAACACCGGCAGCATCGAAGTAACGCACTCCCGCTAGGGTCATAACAACAAAAACATAGCTGGTGTTTGCAAAATCAAACATTCCCCATGATAAACGCGGTATGAAACCGGTTGTAGTATTTGAAGCCTTAGGTTCATTACTCATTTTGCATCCTAAAACTATAGAAATCGATATTAGCGAACAGCACTCAGAATCTTTGATGCAATTCAATAGTCAATAGTCATAAACTGGAAACAATTAGCCTAATCGGATTTCTTGGGTATAACCTCAAAGCCTTTTGTAACGAAATCTAGGGCATGTTTGATTTTATTATTCTTCGTTTTCACATCGAATAACACTTTTCCATCCTCGTCGATTTCATTTTCAACTTTGAAGGTGCCTAAAATCACGTATGATTCCTCCTGTCCAAGATAGAACCAGAATCGAACCTTGAATTCATCACCACTTGTCCATGATACTGTTC
>JAIOTL010000354.1 GCA_021106775.1 Planctomycetota bacterium
ATCACTTCCGTTGTAAACACTGCTTGCCCAGCCCAATTGTAAGCGTCCAGTTAGAAAAATAGTTTGTGAATTGTCCGACAATACGGGATTCTGAGTATTTATGTTGTAACTGCCATCTTGTGCAGATGCGGGGACAGCAGACAAAATGATTATTGCTATTAAGAAAAGTGAGTATAAAAATTTCATGATAAACCTTCCGAAAAGGATAGCATTAAAGTATACATCTGAAATACAGGTTTCCTTGCTTTGTTATTCTGTGTATTTGTGGAAACGCTGTGTAACTTCAACGATTCTCTTCATTTGTTTCCGCTCAGTTTCATATGAATACGCCATGTCAAGCAGACTGCGCATTTCGTTAGTAACTCGATTATTGAGGAAATAACTGAACTGCTGCTGATAATCCGGTGCCATAAGTTTCTTTGTTTTATACAGATTCACTGTGATATTAGCACCAATAAGCAAGCTGTCAATCGCACTGTGAACAATCTTCGGACTCGTTTTACTACCGAAATAATAATCCCTGTCTTCACTAAAATCTGAGATCATTTTGTTCAGAAATTCTGCAATTGCAAGCCATAAAAGTGTCCGCTCTGTCTTCGACCATGGAATTATACCAGCACGGAGATCAGGTGGCGGTATTCCTTTAAGGCGTGCAAGTTTGATAATATTTTCTGGTGATTGATAGAGCAATTGCCAAAGAATTAGTGTTACACGCGAATAATTTTCTTCGATTCTCGGTACAGATATTACCGTTGTTTTCTCGCCGACACCTGTTTTAACCTTGTTATCGATTTTTACAGTCGAAGACCAAAGAAGATCCGCGGATTCGACGATGAAGCTGAAGGCTTTCTCCTTGTTTGATTTGAACGTTTCCTTTTCTTGCAGAATTCTGTCGCACATCAATCCGAAAGCATTGGCAGAAGCACCGCTGAAACCCGCCCATCCAAGCGAAACTACCCCCAGCACGAATTGTGCAATCCATTTTTTCGATGGCAGTTGATTCGACTCCTGCGGGTTGTATTTCAGGCTATCGAAAGGTTTTAAGCACTGGTATGCAACTTGAAGCCAGTTTTCCGATTCGATTGATGGTATTTTGTTTATCGGCATATTAAGCGGTTGGAAGAAAAACCAGTCGTAAAATTCGCCTAACGACCGCGATTGCTTGCCATTGAAGTCGGAAAGCAAATTGCACCAAAGTCCAACATTTTTTATTTTTCTATTGATTTTTGGTGGGAATCCTTCTGCGATTTCAGGTGAAAGATCGGCATTTTGCATAGGTTTTTTTGACATTACAATCTGCAAAGGCATTGATGAATCAACCACTGGAAAAGGCAGGAATGCCCATCTTTTTCGGTAAACAAACGGCATCCATTTGAACAGATCGATAATCTGTGATGGAATTTCCTGAAGCCCGCCAAGATAGATGATTCCTTCAAGCGAGTAAAACAGCGATAAGACAAGGTCTGATTGCCACGGCGTAAGCTGCAGATTGTCTACGGAGAAGGCAAGCGGAAGACTTTTCGGAATTTCTCGACTCATTCCGCAAAGAGTTTTCTCAAGATAAGAAAAATTAACTCCCGGTCCAAGAAACCATTTTTTGGGAATCTCAAGCGGATTAAATGAGCGCCAGGTTGCCTGTATGTCGTCAAAAAGAACAAGTATTGAATGTACGCAGATTCGAGGTCTGCCAGCATGATCGACACCAGCAGGGAATACTTTACCAAACAGCCAATAATCATTAAAGGGTCTTGAGAACCATTGCGTTTTCTTGCTGTCAATCTCAATCCAGAGTTGAGCCCATTGTTTCAGTTGATTACAAATATCATCAGAAAGCCCGTCGTGAGCGAACAATGTTTTGTAACCGCCCAATGAAGAGAATACGTGGTCGTATATTTCAATTGAGGGCATTCACAACTCCTTCTTTGCAGACTTTCTGCTTTAGGTTTACAACACTGTCAATAAGGCATGTAAACATGCGTTTTTTTCGACTTGTCAAGCTGACCTCAAGAGCTTCACATGCTGTCGGCAAAAAAAAAGCCAGAAAACATGATGTCCTATTGACAATGCTGTGAGTAAAAGCAGGTTAACCTGTGCAGTCATTAATCGAATTAAACATGATAATGCATTTGCTCAATTTATTCAAGGCAGACTTTTTCTGTCTTTTTCTATTATTACCATTGCTGTGAAAAAAAGTTGTGTTTGTTCTTTTTGATGACGAGTAAGATGCCTGTCTTTGATGACCACCTTTGTTTTCATTCTGAACGAAGCAAAGAATGACAGGTGCAACGACAGATTTGACAGGCAAGATGCCTGTTCTACCATTTCCTCTGCTAAACTGGCAGATTCCAAGATTTTTGTACAGAGACCACAGAGAAAACATTTTAGTTGCAACCATTTAACGTATCGTGAATGGGTTCACGTTTGTGCGTGTAGTTTGTGTAAATTCCTCTGGAGAGCATGATATTACTGCGTTTTCAAAGGACCGATATGGTTTCAGGTGTTCCATCGACCATTCCAAACTAATCCCTGTCATTGCGAGCGTCAACCACAGGTTGAAAAGCGTCGCAATCTCAGAAACTGTGCAAGGTTTCTGGATTCCCAATCAAGTTGGGAATGACATGAAAAGTATTCTGTCAGCGATAGCGAAAAACGAACATCGATTAATAATGATTGTTAGTCGGTTGTGTGTTTTTGAATCATCAATAGAAATACTGAGATTGCGACGGTCGTTACACTCCCTCGCAATGACAACACTGAACTTCATCATTGACAGGCAAGATGCCTGTCCCACCATTTCCTCTGCAAAACATGCAAATTCGGTGCTTTCTCTACGAAATCTGGAGATTCGGAGTGCTTCAAACAAGGCATGGACAGAAAAAGGCAGAAAGTCTGCCAATGTTTACATGGTTAAATGTCGAAAAGGAGTCTTTCGAGCATTTCACGGTTCTGCATACGATGTGAAAGCATGTCGAGGAACGGCTCTGCAACGTTAATTGGTGTAAGAGTTGAACCCTCGCCAATAGAATAATTGCCGTCCTTCTGCACCGAATATCCACTAACAGAACCGTTATAAAAGCGCAAATAGCCATCAAGGATAGATAAATATGTTGACAGCATCTTAAGTTTCTCAGCGAGGTTAAGGTCAACGAGATTAGGGAAGTTGGAAGCTGGATAAATCGCATAATCACGGTCGGTTTTGGTAAATGTGATGGCGATATAGCGCAATTTATCGAAGAAAGCACGATGTTCAGAAGATTCGACATCAAGATTGCTAGTATCCAGAGGTTTCAGGTATGATTCATGCAGTCTGCCTTCAACCATTGATGACAAATACTCCACAAATACAGGCCACCATTGCGAGATATTGACAGACTCAGCATCGTATTCAGAATAATATAGTTGTTCGAGAATATTGCGTTTGCTGAAAGTTTTCAAGAAGTCTGAAAGAAAGTTTGTAATCTGCTCGTTGCCGTCTCCGCCACCGTTAAGTCCTTTAAATCTGCTCTGAAGCAATTCATTGAGTTTGGTCATTGCTTGATCGATTGGCAGTTTTGCACGAATGTAAGCGTTCCAGAGTTTCATGAATTTTTTACGATAATCATCATTTTCAAGACAGTTATTGATACCTTTTTCAGCAAGTTCAGAAACGAGCCAACTGCTATTGCGGATATATTCATCGGAATAATCGTTAAAGGACATGGGACCGATTTTACGTTTATGAGAAGCGATAATTTTTGTCAGGAAAAAGTTGTTTCTGCCGTGATCGCTGTCAACATATTCCGTAAAACGCTGGAAAAGGACATTCAGCCTTTTTTTGACTTCAATTTCCTTCCACTGAATCAGTGCTTGGAAGAATTTTGTGAAGATTGAGATTTTGGAATCTCCGCCTTTCGCCTGAAGTGCTGCGGTTACATCGAAAAGTATAACGATGCCTTCCGCCTGCTTGATAAGTTCCCAGATAATTCGGTGTTCAGGCTTGATTTTCTTGAGTTGTTCAGGTGATTGGAAAATTTTAACGATATCAGGCAGGAATTCTTCGTAAACTTCACCACGAATTTCGAGCGTAACGAGCTTGGCGATAGAACCATCAGGCAATACAAGCTGAGTTACAAGAAATTTACGCTGAGTATCCTTTGTGTCCGCCGGTGGCCAATTCCCCCTCGAAAGATATGCTTCATATTTTTCTGAAGAAAAGCCGTAAACCAAATCACTCACGAAATTGCTGTAACGCGGATCAATATGCACCATCTGCGGTCGAATATCGCTTCTGGGCGTGTAAAATTGTTGACCTTGTAGAACCTGACCAAGCATTGTGAGATAGCAGGTTTTACCGACACCGGCAAGACCGAGCATAAGATAAAGTGGTGCAGGCTCTTCGCCGGGAGGATTCAGCATGGTTTTCTGCAAATACCTGTATGCTTCATCAAAATTCGCATCCTGCTCCATATCCGCACTTATTTCGAATTCGTTGCTGTCGCTCAGTGATTTCGGACGCTCATCAAGAAACACATTCTCTTCGCTGGTTTTTTCCGCTTTATCTTCTGACGAAGCTATCGGAATCTGGTTTTCACTTCTGAACATATAATCGTCATCACGAATATCTCCACTATATTCAGAATCACCGATATCATCCGTAGGTGGTGTCATTCTTTTTACTGATGTATAAAGAACTTTCGCGCCGTTTTCCTCCTCGATAAGCTTACCGCCGGTTTTTGGTGCTGAATCAAGTTCGCCCGGCTTGGTGAAATCTTCTTCTTCATCACCACTTGCTATTTCACCTAAATCTTGCTCCATCTTCTTAAGTGTTGGGATTCCTGACTCCTCAGTTGATGCTGGAACTGATGTTGGTCGTGAACCAGCAATAACTTCCTGCAATTCTGATGGATTCAAGGTCATCGTTTGTCCGTCATCAAGCATATTTTGCTTAATTTCGATATTTTCAGTTCTATCTTCTATCGGCACAGAAGAAACTTCAGAGCTTTGCTCAGCTTCAACGTACTCCGGATTTTTTTTGAAGTAAAGCTCGCATTTTGTGTTAGTGCAAAGAAAATCCCTGGAATCATAATCGCCGAAATATCTTTTTTTCCCGCATCCTGGACAAATTGTAACCTGTACGCCTTTACTCGGGCACAAGCTGTTGAGACATCGCCCCTGGTGCATATCGAATGACATTTTGCCGCAAATGGGACAGGTTCGAATCAGTTTCAAGGCGGATTGGCAATCTTTGTTTCGACAAACATTGATTTTCAAGGGATTTGCTGCTTTGCTCATCGTTGGTTTCTCGCAGAACCAGCATGAACCGATATTTTCATTTCGTAAGCATTCACCGTTTAAGCAAACGGGCATTTTATTAATTGTAATCAGGGATGTCATTTTGCAGTCAGGGCAGGTTGTCCGAGGTTTGTGATATGATGGACAAATAGGATTTATGCATTGCAAAGGTGAACCTGTGAGTGCATATTCTCCGCAGATTTCGCATAATTTTAGCAATCCGTTTATTTCGCAATTCTCATTTTTACATTCAAATGCGCCTTGACTTCTTTGAAATACAAGAGATTCTCCGCAATTAAAGCATTTTGGTTCCATTATTGCTTCTTCCAGAAGATATGTGCAAATTAATAAAATATAATAAAGTAATACTATAATATTTGATTAAAAAACACAGCATAATTTTGTAAAAGCAAACATACAGCTTTATGTATTGTATAAAGTATTAAACCAGAACAGAAGGACACAACATGCTTAAGCCTAACAAATCCACGTTATTTGTATTGATATTTCTTCTTGTGCTTACATACGTAAGAGCTCAGGAGCAAAAGTCTTCTGAAGACATGGCACTGTATGAAATCACGGTTGATGACGCGACAAAACATCTGAAATTTCTGGCATCCAAGGAATTGAAGGGAAGAGAAGCCGGAACAGATGAAGGCAAAAAAGCGGCTGAATACATCGCAGAAAATTTAAAAGATTATGGGATTTTACCTGCTGGTGACAATAAAACATATTATCAGATTGTACCAGGACTCGGCAAACCGTCCTTTGATGTAAAGAACAATCATTTCAAGATTTGGACAGCAGGCAAGGATGCAGATGAGCCAATCACAGAGGAATGCGAACTTGGCAAAGAATATTCACCCATGGGCTACGTTTCAAGCACTGAAATTAACGCGCAAATTGTGTTTGCAGGCTTTGGAATCACTGCACCCGAGCTTAATTACGACGATTACGACTCAATTAACGTTAAAAACAAAATCGCAATAGTTTTCCGTTATGTCCCGAAATATGGGCAGAAAGATACTCAGTTTCAAGGAGCTAGTTACAATCACGCATATTTTCACGCAAAACTTGCCAATGCGAGAAAACATGGTGCGAAAGCAATCTTGATGCTGAATCCTCCAGGAATGGACTCAGGTGTGATGTCGCCTGGTCGCAGCGGTTTTTCCCGTTCTGGAAATATTCCACTTATTCAGATTACCGAGGAAATCGGCAATAAACTGCTTGAAGGAACCGGAAAAACTGTGAAATCTGTTTATGAAGCGATTAACAAAAACTCGAAACCGCAGTCTTTCGAAATAAAATTTCGCAAAATTCACGTTAAAATTAAAAACACACGCTCTGCCGGACAGAATGTTCTTGGGATGATTGAAGGTTCGGACGAAAAATTGAAGGATGAAATCATCATTGTCGGAGCACATTTCGATCACATCGGCATGGGATATTTCGGCTCGCGCGTTGGTGCTGAGGGCAAAGGTAAAATACATTTCGGTGCTGACGACAACGCTTCCGGCACGGTTGGCGTGATGGCAATTGCCAAAGCTTTTGCAAAACTGAAACCAATGACAAAACGCACGTTGGTTTTCGCACTCTGGGACGGTGAGGAGAAAGGGCTTGTGGGTTCGAGTTATTTCGTCGAGCATCCGACTATCAAGCTTAAAAACGTTGTTGCATACATCAATTTCGACATGATTGGTCGTCTTCGCAATGAAAAGCTTAACGCAATCGGAACAGGCACCTCAGAAAAATGGGAAGAAATAATAAACGGGATTAATGAGGAGTTCAAATTTAAGATTGGGTTCAGCAAAAACGCGTTCGGCGGTTCTGACCATGCGAGTTTTGCTCGTTATAAAATTCCGGTTATTTTTTTCATTACCGACGGACATCCTGATTACCATACACCCAGAGATACAGTGGACAAAATTAATTATGAAGGAATTGTCAAAGTCAGTAAATTCACGTTCAAACTCATGCTCAAACTCGCGCAATCGGACGAGCGACCACTAAAATGGGGCATGTAATAATGGGCAGACTTTCTGCCTTTACTGGCGTAGTTTCGGGTCAAGTGCATCGCGCAAACCTTCGCCGATGAAGTTGAAGAATAAAACTGTCAGGAAAATCGCAGTACCCGCAGGAATTATCAGATGAATTTCCTCTTTCGAGCTGCCAAGTTTCAAAAGTGCACCCCATGTTTCGAAGTTCGACGGACCGAAACCCAGAAATGACAGGCTGGACTCAGTTAAAATCGCAGCAGCAATCCCAAATGTTGCAGTAACGAGTAATGGAGTCATGGCATTGGGCAAAACGTGTCTAAACATGATTCTAACAGAGTTCAAGCCCAGAGCGGTTGCAGCTGTTACATAATCGAACGTTCTCTGTTTCAAATACTCACCGCGAATCAGCCTTGCCGGTCCAGTCCAACGGGTTACACCAATTATCAACATTATCCAGTATATGTTCGCTTCTTTCACAAGTACCGCAAGAGTCAAAAGCAGATACATTGCGGGAAAGCATATCATAACTTCGATAAACCGTGAAAGCAGAATATCAACCCAGCCGCCGAAAAATCCCGCAAATGCACCCACAATAATCCCGATTATGCAATAAATCGACACCGCTATCACGCCGATAGTCAACGAAACCCGAAGCCCGAACATCATCACCGTCAAAACATCCCTGCCCGTGGCGGTTGTGCCAAGAATGTGGTTTCTATCAGGTTTTTGCATACTAACTTCAACGTTTCCTTGCATCGCAGCATAAGGCAGCAAAGGCATAACAACGATTCTGCTTACTTCTTCCTGCAGAAAATCGGAAACATTGGAATTCTTGTTATAAAACTTTTGCAGTTTTTGACCGTCAACCTGATTAATTTTGATTGCCTGGTCTGTATAAAATTCAGCAGGATTTCTGATAAAATCCCTTTCAAAAACCATGATAATTAGAAACATTCCTATTCCGAGAATAATGTAGACCATCGAAAGTCTTCGCTTGAACTTTTTCATTTTTCTTAAAAATGTTGTCCTCAAAATGAGGAGAATTGGTATGAACAGTATGAAAAGCATCAGTATCAGCAGATAGCTGTTGAAAAATGTGTCAACCTGTTCGTCAAAAGTTGTACGGTCAAAAAGCGATTCATACCAGGGAGACCAGATGCGCGAACTAAGATTTTTAACTGATTCAATGTTAAGACTATGCATACTTTCAGACATCCAAACCTTGATTTTAACAGCATCTTTCTGCAATTCCTTTATCTCAGATTGCTGAATTTTCTGCTTAAAATCGTAATTCTGGTAAAAATACGTAGAAACTTCCTGCTCGGTATAATCTGAAAAATCATAATCCTGCCTAAGAAACGCCTTATTATGTGCTAACACAGGCGCGATAATTGCCGTGAGTAAAAGCATGCAAACCATGATTAGACCGAAAACCGCAAGATTATTTTTCTTAAACTGACGCCAGACGATGCTCCAGTAACTTTGAGCGGTAAAACCCTTCAGACTTCCGTCATCGATTAGCTGGAAATAATTTCGTGTAACCTTAAATTTGCTGCCCACAAGCATAAAAATACATGTGCTAAGATTGAGAATGCCAATTATTGTGAGTAAAAAAGTCGTAATAGTCGGGAGTTCAATGAAATAAAGCAGCATAGCGATTAATAATGCCCAGATGAAAGCTAATGCGGATAAAATGATTTTTTTCATACGTTTTGATGTTTTTCCAAATTAAAGTTCATAATATCAGATAATGTCCACTTTCATTTCAAAATTTTTTGCACAACATTATCCTTATTATTTTCAGCTTCGTAATGTATAAAAACTACGCAAATTTAACAGGAGATAAAAATGCAAAATGTCCGAAGAATTACATTATTAATAGTAATTTTTGTAAGTATAAGCCAGCTAATGTCTTATAACGTTTCGACTGTTGCAGAAAATGCAATAAATTTTCAAATCGACGCTGAAAAGAAAAAAAATACCGAAAATGTTGCTGAATCTGGCAAAAGAGTTCGTGCAACCCTCGAAAACGGGCTTGAGGTGATAATTCAGGAGTTGACTGACACGGATGTTGTGGCGGTTCGTGCTTATGTGAAAGTCGGCGGAATTTACGAAGGTAAGAATCTGGGTCACGGTATTTCGCATTACTGCGAGCATCTGGTTTCTGGTGGTTCAACTACCAAGCGAACCGAGAAGGAAAGTGCGGAACTTGTGCGCTCAATTGGCGGAAACTGCAACGCTTACACCACGTTCAATCACACCAGTTATTATATTACTACATTGAATAAGTATGCTGACTCTGCCATCGACCTCCTCGGTGACTGGCTTTCGGGATGCCTAATCAAGGAATCGGAATTCAATCGCGAAAAAGGTGTGATTATTCGTGAGGTTGACAAAGGAAAGACAGAGCCGGGTAGAGTTTTCAGCAAATTTACACTCTCCAAGCTTTTTGCCAATACTCCAATGAGTGTGCCTGTGATCGGCTATCCTTCGCTTGTCAAGCAGGTTACACGCGCACAGATGATGGAATTTTACAATAAATTTTACTGCCCGAACAATACGGTTTTGTCGATTGCTGGCGGTATTGATGCTGATGAAACACTTGCGCAGGTTGTGAAATATTGGGCAAAATGGCAGCGTAAACCTCTGGAATTCACTGCAATTCCCGAAGTTAAAGGACAAAGTGTGAGTAAGCATGCATATCTGGCATCGGTTTTATTGAAGGGTAATATCGCTCAAATAAGAATTTCATATCACACTGTACCGATGCAGAATTCAGATATGTTTCCGCTTGATGTTCTGTCGGAAATTCTTACAGGAAGTGAAAATTCTATACTTCAAAGGATTCTCAAGAATGAAAAGCACATTGTCAATTCTGTGGATTCATATTCATGGACGCCTGGCTTCGGCTTCGGACAGTTTACAATCAGCGCAAATACGACGTATGAAAAGCTTGCTGAGGTCAAAAACACGATTCTAAGCGAGATTGAAGCACTAAATGATGTCAAAATTCGCGAGCAGGTGATTGCAAAAGCAAAAAAACGCATTCGAGGAAATTATATCAACAGCCTGCAAGGTGCAGAGGCTTATGCCAAATCGAACGCTACAAATCTCATATACAATTTGTCGTCGGATTACGACGAGAAATATCTTGCGAATATCGACAAGGTTACATCAGATGAAATTATTAATGTTGTGAAAAAATACCTTGGTGGTGGACGCAGCAATACTTTTGCATTTTATTCGAAGGAAGCGGTTGAGGCTGATAAAGACGACAATCCGTTCAAAAACGATGAAGCAAAAGAAAATGACGAATTGAAACCTGACAAAACAACGAAATTCATTACGCTTGACAACGGCATGCGATTTATTCTCAAGAAAACTCCAGGGACGAAGAGTGCGGCAATAGCAGTTTTCGGGAATGGCGGACTGAGTTTCGAAAACGAAGAAAACAACGGGATTTTCAGAATCATGTCAATGCTGATGAAAAAAGGTTCGAAAAAGTTCTCCGCGAGTAAAATCTCTGAGATTTTCAGCGATATCGGCGGGGAAATATCCTGCTCATCAGGCAACAATACGCTTAGTGTACAGGCAAATCTTGTTACAGGAGGAAAGAATCTGGAAAATGCGCTTTCGGTCATCGATGATGTTTTGCGCAATCCGAAGTTCGAGAAAAAAGAGTTTGAGAACGCAAAAAAGATTCTGAATTATGCGATTCAACGCCGGGACGAGGACTGGCAGGGCGAGGCAATCTGGCTTATGCGGAAGCATTTTTTCGGCAAACATCCGTATTCCATGTACGTCAACGGGAGCGAGAAAAGCCTGAATAAAATAACGCTTGAGCAAGTAAAAAGCATACATGTGGATTATGTAACCTCTACAAACCTTGTTTTCTCAATTGTCGGGGATTTTGAATTGAGTAATGCGACGCGGATTATTCGTGGAATCTTTGGAGATTGGGAAAAATCCACGTCAAATATTGCGGATTTGCAGAAATTCTTAGCACGCGAAAAAACTGAAAGTTTTGTAGTGAAAAGTAAGAAAAAACAAACGACAATTTGCA
Source organism: Planctomycetota bacterium (assembly GCA_021106775.1). The sequence goes on from JAIOTL010000354.1 coordinate 11,332, forward strand.
TCGGCTATAATGCGCCGAAATTAAGTAATCGCGAGGATGTTCTAAAGTTAAGACTGCTTGATGCTGTGATTTCCGGTATTAATCTACCTTCTGGATGGCTTCATAACGCACTTCGAGGTGGTGAGCAAAAATATGTTTATTATATTCATGCAATGGGATTTTTCGGACAAAATGCAGGTATGTTCTACGTTTTGACACAATGCAACCCAGAAGACAAGGATACGGTTTTAGGGATTATCCGAAAGCAGATGCAGAGAACCTGGACTGAGAAGATCGACGAAAAAGAGCTTGAAATTGCAAAAAGGATTTATCATACAAACCATGCGATTTCTATGGAGTCAAACGAGGATAAAGTAGTTGAATTTGCGCTTGATGAACTTTACGGTTTGGGCTGGGACAATGAGAAAAACGACTTTGAAATTGTCGATAAAATTACAGTCGAAGATTTGAAAGCAATCGCACAAAAATACCTGAAAAATAATGAATTACTCCTTACAATCGAACCTTAGCTGACCAAATTGCATCGAAAACGTTTTAATATGTTGATTATTTTCTATAAAATGCTTTACTACTCGATTCGCAAAAGGAGAAAGAATGTTCAAAGAACACAACATTGATGAAATAATCGAGAAATGCAATGGTAAATTCAAGGCTACTGTATTGATTCAGAAGCGTTTGAAGGGACTTTCCGCAGGTGACAATAAAACACATCTGGCACAAAACCGTGATTATACCCTGGTTGAGACGGTTTTAGAAGAAATCCTAGAAGACAATATCAAAATTGAATTCGCTGATATGTCGAAACCTGAAGGCACTGAAGAAGAAGACGATTAGGCTGTGCTTGAAAAATATTTTTTGAGTCATTCCCAACTTGATTGTGAATCCTGAATCCGCACATTCGGTACAATGGCTGGATTCCTGCTTTCGCAGGAATGACAAACAAAGATTTACATTTTTTGTCCCTAAGTACTAGGCTGGGCAATGCCAAAAATTCTTAGCAATTATATCTCCGTTTACCCGTTTTCCATGGAGTCTAAAGGTCCGGTAAAATTCCTTGTATTGCGCAGGATAACGGGGCTGCAGCTTGGTGACACATGGCAATTTGTGCATGGCAAAGTCGAAGAATATGAAACGGCAGTTGATGCTGCATTTCGTGAATTAAATGAAGAAACCGGTTTCATGCCTGATTTTATCTACAATCTTGATCCTGAAGTTTTGTATGACCCGAAGTATGATTGCGTTCAGATAATTCCGGCGTTTGCGGTAAAGATGAGGAGTTACAGCACGCCGATGCTTTCCGTTGAGCACAGTTTTTTCGAGTGGATAAGCAGCGAGGAAGCGTTATTACGTGTTATTTGGACAAATCAGCGCAACAAAATCTCTGAAATTATGCTGATGTTAAATGACGGATTTCCAAGCGAAAAATACCGAATAGTGAACCGACCTGAAAAAAGTCATCCTGATGAAACTCAGTAAGCGTTTTCTTAAATCCCCTTTTTTTTGCCACTTAGAACACTAAGAAAGAACATGAATTACGCATGATGTGGAGATTAACATTATTTGAACTTCTGCAATTCAATGCTCAAACCCTGGGTGAAATCACCTTTGACAATTTCAATATTCGCAGCAGAAGTTAATGGAATTACCGACGGCTCGATATAAAGTTTATATTTTGTGGATGCGTTGACAACACTGTCACCAAGCGACTTGAGCTGTTTCTTGTCAATCCCGCCTTCCGACACAAAAAACAGCAAAATTAAATTGGTATTATTGAGCTGCTGAAGTATATCAGAGCGTCCGCGTACAGTCAGTTCTTGAATCTCATATTTCAGGGGGTCAACAACAGCAACGTAATTTTCAATGCACCATGAAGGCAGAACAATATTTACCGGAATATTCGAGAGTGTTTTAGTTTTGATATTCGTGTATTGAAAGCCGAATGTTATTTCGCAAAAAGCAATTCTCTTAGTAAGTTCAGTGTTTGCGAAAAATTGAATCGAAGGATCATCCATGCGATATTTGAAATATAATTTCCGTGTATATTTTCTAGTTTCGATGCCCCTTCCCTTGATGTTGGCAAGAGATATTTTCTCGAACTTGAGATTTTCAGGTATATTATAAATTGAAGGTGCTTTGATGAAAACGTTGTTAGGCTCGATATTCTCGATAAAAAGCTGATAGTCTTTCGAATCAGGAATATCATCAAATGCATCTAAAACATCTTCGTTAAACACCTGAACAGCATTGACTCGAGTTCTTGAAACCTGGAACTTTATTTCCGTAATTTTTTTCAGACTCACCTTCAAAGCTTCGGAAATTTTACCTTCATCAGTTTCAAAGCTTATGTCTTTTATTGTCCGCGAAAAATTTATTTCTGATTTATCAACGCTTGTCAATTGCCCCGCATCAACATGAATAAACGCTGCAATTTCTTTCTGCTTCTGATCCACGCTGCTAATAGCTTCCTTCGGTCCCACAAATGTAGCTTTCACAACTTCATTTGATTGGTCAGTAATTATCCACTCAGCCTGCAGTGTTTTCGGAAGCTTGATAACAACAGGAATATCGAATGTTACATCATCGGAAAGCTGCATATCCACGAGATACCAAATGCCAACAGAGACGAAAAGAATTATGATTATCGTCTGAATTTGCACAATGACCTTTTTGATTTTCATTTTATCCTCGCAATGTAGGTAAACCTACTTTTACAAACAGTATAGTCAGTAGTTCTTAAAAGTTAATTGACCTAATAACAATGTTGTAAATTTAAAAACCATCAAGGATGGGTACGCAAACACACTTTTACTCACAACATCTGCAATAGGATTCGAAAGTAATTTGCCCTATTGACAATGCTGTAAACTTAAACCAGCAAGGCTGGGCAGAAAATCTGCAAAACAGTATTGAAGCTTGAAGTATATTTTATAAAATTACGAACTTTGTTTCGCAACATTAAAGTTCAAAAGTTTAAATTTCACACAGAAGGTGTTTTATGAATAAGCTTACATTACTTGCTATTGCTATGATGATTATCTGTGCTGGTGTGATTGCTGTTGCACAAAACGACGGTAAAAATAATACTGACACCACTCCTACAGGTGAAAAGTTCGCTCTTAAATGGAAATTTGCAAAAGACCAAAGTCTAAAATACGAAATTTCAACTGAAACTAGTAGCGACATCGAAAACCAGGGTTCAACAATCACCGAGATGAAAAATATGACATCAAATGTTACCCTGAAATGCACGGAAATCAAAGATAAACTGATGTCGCTTGAAATGAAATACGAAAGAATCAGATTTAATCAATTTTCTTCCCTTTTCCCTAACCCAATTCGCTTTGACAGTAACAAAAAAGAGGACAACACCCGCACAATATATGACATTGCTTTGCTGCCATACGCAACAATTGTGAAGAAGGACAAAAGCTTCACATTTGATCTGAGCAGTGCTGGCAAAGTTAATAATGTTAAGGGTTACGACACATTAATCAACGATATTTACACTGAGTTGAAAGACCCGATTTATGCGAAAACTAAGGAAAAAATTCTTGAAACATTCTCAAACAAGGTTATGCAGACGACTCTTGATGCATTGTTCGGAATTTTACCTGAAACTCCTATGACAATTGGCATGAGCTGGGAAAAAGCATACACAACGAAAGTTTTGTACGTCGGCGAAGTCAAAGTAACTTCAACGTTTACGCTTGATAAAGTTTATATGGAAAACGATAAGCTTTTTGCAAGTATTAAGCTCGATTCCAAAGCGAAAACCGTTAGGATGAACGAGAAGGAATCTGAAATTATTGAAGGTTTCAAGGTTAAAGGCACTTTGAAAGATTCTCAGCTTAGCGGAACATTTGTATTTAATGTTGCTGACGGAAACATCAACGTTTATGAAGCAAATCAGAAATTGAATTTTAAAATCGAAGTTGTTTGTGAAGGTCGAAAATTGGAAACTGACAAAACTGTTACAAATAAAATTTCAATGAAACTGATGCCTGCCGAGAAAGCTATCGAAAAAGCGGAGGAGAAAAAAGAGCTTAGTGGATCTTAGTGTTCTTAGTGGCGAAATTCTTTCAAAGAGCGGATTAATTCTACTCAGAGCTTACTTTTTCGCTCATTCCGTTTGGAATATCGCGGAAACTCGAAGTAAAATATTTTCCTTCTCGTTTTCAGGAACAAAAGGTTATAAGGTAAAAAAAATACTAAAACATTTTAATCGAATAAAAAGAGGAAAACATGCATCGAATTTTACTGAATTTCAAGCTTCCTTATTTTTTAAAAGCCATCTTCGGCGTATTTCCGCTGGGATTGGGAATAATTTTCGGTATTGTCGGTCTGGCATTTTTATTTTTCGGACCGAAATGGATTTTGAAAGAAGATGAACACTCAGCAATGAAGAAAACCGGGAGCAATAAGGAGGAATACACAACTAAGCAGAAAATGTGGTTGAGATTCACTTTTTGGGTTGGAATTGTATTTATCGTCATTGGTATCGGCTCCGTTGGTGTAACCCTTCTGGATAACAGTGATTTTGAGAAAGCTGCAAATGAAAAACATGCAAAAGCAATCGGAAGTATTGATGTAAGTATCACTGACCCGTCAGTTCAGCAAGCGCATGATCTGTTGGTGAATCAGGAAACACACGAATGGCTAAAAGACGGACAGGCGTTTATCAATTTCAGAGATGCTCTGAGCGCAGCAACTATCAGACCGGAATGGGCAGGTCAAGACAAGGACTTTGCATACCGGAAAACATATTCAGTAAATAAGTGCAGAGAATTTATGCATTATATGAATTCACCGGAAAAAGTCGATTTTGATGAATTCAAGCAGAAATTTGGAGATTTCAAAACGATTCCGAAGCATGTACCGCTTAAAACGATTGAAGTGCCTTCATATGGCGTGATGGTTATGTTGGGTTTCCTGGCGGCAATACTTGTCGGGTATGCAAGGGCTAAGCAATACGGCATTGACCCGAATATTATTATCGACCTCGGAATTGTTGTAATGATTTCAGCAATTGTTGGTGCAAGGCTCTGGCATATTATCGAGTTTTGGAGCGAACAAATTCATACAGATGGAACAACATTTTGGCAGGCGATGAAAAAAGCGGTAATGATTCAGCAAGGTGGTCTTGTGTTTTACGGTGGTATGTTACTTGCAATGATTAGTGCTTCTGTTTATCTCAAGTTAAAAAAGCAATCAATTTTTCTCCATTTAGATTTCCTCGCGATTGTGGTTCCGCTTGGACACGCTTTCGGCAGAACAGGTTGTTTCCTCAACGGATGTTGTTTTGGGAAAACCTGCGACCCTTCTCATTTCCTTGCTGTTGCATTCCCAGACGGTGCACCTGCAACGGCAATTGCTCAGCCTGTTTACGCGACACAAGGGCTAGCAGTTTTTGCCAACATAATAATTTTCATTTTGTTGACGATTTATTATGAAACACTTGCGAAAAAACGAGGTGAGACATTTTTTATGTATCTCCTCCTATACGGTATAAGCAGATTTATCAGTCATTTGCTGCGTGGTGATGTTCCACATTATGAGTTGTTCTTCGAATTATCGAGTTCGCAATTACTTTCAGTACTTCTTTTCGTGGTTGGCTTGGTAGGAGTCATTTTCTTCAGATTCTTCCATGAAAAAGGAAAAGCAGCACATTTGGCAGGTATCGGCGATGTTGGTCCCTTCAAGAAAGTGAAGCTATCCGAACTTTCATAATAATAATAATAATCAATATAATCCCGTCAGAATGTGATGGGATTTTTTTTTAAATGCTGATTGTGATAAAATTATTAAATTACATATTCGCAATTGAAAAGAATTGACGCAATTAGAGTCAGTCTTTACAATATTTATACTGCATATATTTAAACACGGAGCATAAAATGGCAGATAAAGAAAAAATGCCTCGTCCATTATTTGGACAGGTGGCTATCATGGCAGAGTTCAGTACGCAACAGCAGGTTGATGAATGCTTGAAAATTCAGAACAAAGGAAGAAGAGCGGGAACACATTTTTATCTCGGTACAATATTAATCAATAAAGGATATTTGACCGTTGATAATGCGATGAAGATTTTGAAATATCAGAAAGTGCAGATAGTTCAGGATCCTTCAAACAACAATAGATACAATATTCACAGTTTTTCGGCGAAGAAGAAATATCGTTCGCCAGAATCAACAGAACTTCTGGTGATTCCAAAATCAATCAGCTCAATTACAGTTCGTGGGGACATGGGACTAAAGAATATTAACCATGAATCATCCAATATGCCTGTGGTTCCTGGTTCTTTGTTTGATATAGAAAATCTGAGTTATGAAATGGAACTTGGTGGAACTTCAGTTGACATAACTTCACTTAATCTTGCAGTTGATCCTTTCGAACCTTCTGACAATGCAGTTTCTTTTGATGATATACCAGCACAGTCTGATGAACCGGTTATGATAGACCCGTTCAATGCGGATGATTTCGCTCAGGACCCTTTCGCCCAACAGGTTGCGGGATTTCCAACCGATTCGGAAATTGCGCATACTGATCCTTTCCCCGGTTCTACCGATCCGTTTACAGCACCTGATGACCCATTCGCATCTGCAATTGACATGTTCGGAGAGGTTACTGAAACTGATGATGAGCAGACGGAATTGCAGTCGAAATTTCCACCACAGATGAATTCATCTTTGTATGTTGCTGGAAGTGAAGGTGTTCAGGCACGCCAGGAGGAGGATGAATGGGGTGACTGGGGTGAAAGCAGTGAATCGATTGATAATGTTGATGATGAGAGTCAAAAGGTTGACAGAACCCTTGATGGACCTGTAATGGCGGAGTTAACAACAGAAGAAAAGGCTTCAACACCTTTGGATTTTGACCTTGTAGATGGTGCAACTATGGTTGATCCTGATTCTGGGGTTGAAATGGGAAATCAACTTCGCGATTTTATGCAAAATGAAAAAATTGACCTCACAGGACAGCCTGATGCGACAACGTTCGAAGATGCAGCAACAATTATGGATAAAGACGATGGTGTCAGCCTTGGAGAGAATTTGCAGGATAAATTGAGTACGGAAAAAGAGCAAATACCCCAAGTTGGGGAAAAAGTTACGAAAAGCTACGATGAAGCCTTGGCAGCTTTTGATACTTCTTCTGATTCACCGTTGGACACTTTTGATAGGTCAGGATTTTCAGACAATGCTGATGTTCAAGATTCAGATCCTTTTGAAGAAACAAATATTGAACAGCCATCAGAGCCATTTGATAGTGAATTTTCTGAAGATGTTTTTACTTCACCAATGCTCGATGAGGCTGCAGATATTGGTTTCGACGCAGGCTTCGAGGATGTATTCGGCGATTCGCAATCCTGGGAAGAATCTGAAGCATTCACAGATGAAGGGTCAATTGATGATATTGATTCTAAGATTTCAGAACAATGGGATGTGCCTGAAATAAAAGAAGAAGATATTTCAGCTCAAATTTCTTCAGGTGAAGTTGCTGGTGATATTGTCGGTGCAGAATTCTGGGATACTCACACACAAGATGAAAGTATAGAAGAAGAAGAAGAAATCGTAGAAGATTTCATCGAAATGAAAGAAGTTGAAAAAATTACAAAACATATCGAATTTGAATCACAGGCGGAGGATGCAAAAGGCATTAATACAATGGATTTGTTTACTCCTGACGGTGAATTGCAGCAGACAGTCAGAGAAGAATTAATGAAAGGTGACCAAGCAGACGAAAGTTTCGATCCTTTTACCGAGCAACCTGAAAAACTCACTCCGGTTACAGATGAAGATAGTGCTGAACTAATTGAAGAAACAATCGAAGACAAAGCAATAGTCGGAGAACTTATTGGCGATGTAGCTACATCAGAAGGTTCATTATCCGGTGATGTTGCTTCCGCTGAGGGTGCGCTTGAAGGAGAAATTCTAGATGTTACGACAAAAGCTGGTAAAGCCGGTGATGTAATTGACATACAGATAAAGAAAAAAAGGAAAAAGGACTTCGATTTTGTCGATGGATTATCACTTGATGAAATAACGACACTTGAGCAGGAAAAAGGATTCGATGAGGTTTTCGAGGAACAAACTGATGTCGATATCATGCATGTCAAAGAAGAACAAACTGACCTTGATATAAAGCGTCAGTCAGGTTGGCGTTCGATGTTTTATGGTCGCAAAAGTGGTGATACGAAAGCGAAAGTTAATGTTGTGCTTCTGTTCAGCTTTTTACTCGGTTTGACGATTATCGCAAGTGCTATGTCGCTGCTTGGCAATTTTATACAGCGTGATGGACAATTTATTGATAATTATATAGGTTATTTCAATGAAGATGTCGAAATTGAGAAAACTACAATTGACCCTGAAATATGGAACGAACTTGAGACCGCAAGAAAACTCGCCAGGAATCTTGAATTCGACAAGTCATTCACAATGTTAAACAAGCTTGAGAATAAATACGCTGAGTACAAAGCAATTTTCCAATCTGAACGTGATGAAATTTTCAAGAAGCAAACTGAAACTGAGAAAGAGCTGATCGACGAATTTAACAATGCCATCGTTAGAAGCGAAGATTTGATAAGCATTCGAGAAGCCCTGTCAAATGTAACGAGTTTTATCGCTAAATATTCTGAGAAACCTTATATCAATATCATGAAAGCTGACGATTATGTTAAAAATGCGCAAGATGAAATAAAAATCATCGAGAAAGAGCTGCTTGATGCTGAAATACCCAAGGAATCAAAGTTGATTAATATGCTAAGAGTTATAGCAGCATGGAATCCTGCGGATTTACTTGATAACAAAGAAGTTTACGAAAAAGAAATCGATTTACATACTACATCTGTGAAGGAAATCAAAAACGCGCTAAAATACTGGAAAGATAAGGAACCTGAAGTACACAAAAGGGTCAATACAAGGTCTAAGTTGATTTTCGATTTCTTTGATAAAGAGCTTCGATTGTGCGATTTACTGATTAATGAAGCGGAAAATGAAGACATAGATATAAACAGCATATGGGAAGCAATTGACGCTGTTAAGGAAATTGAGAAATCTTTGAGAGGGTTTGAGGAATTTGACTCCGTGCTGAAAACAGATTGGATTTTGCTCAAAAAACAAGAAATCAACGATGAATATACTGATAAGGTTTATAGCAACCTGGTTAAGTTGTACGAGCAAGCAAATAAGATATCAGAAACATCACCTTCAGAAATTAAGACAAAAATAGAGTTTTTGAGTAATTTGAACGAGAAGATTGAAGGTGCAAAAGGTCATAATCTGTCTGAGAAAATAAAAACCACCATCAACGAAATGCAGACTGAGATTGAGATTCTACTCACGGATTTGAGAAGAAAAGGCAATTATACGGAATGGCGTAACATGGCGATAGTTTATATGGCTGAGAAAAAGTATAAAGAAGCACATGAGTATTTCGAAAAAATTTATCCGTTTGATGATGATGAAAATCCTGATGAAATCAAGTTTGCATAGAATAAATGTCGGTT
>JAIOTL010000257.1 GCA_021106775.1 Planctomycetota bacterium
ATTCCATCCTGAAACTCAATCTGTGCTGAAATCGAGTCAAGATTGTAAAATCTTATCATTAATCCCCGTGGGTCAACTGAATTCAAAAATTTACAGTATTGCGCGTTTGAAACCTCGAATTTGTCATAATAAAACGGTCTAAGTTTCAGTGTTTTCGTGGGTATTTCATCAGTTGCACCAATTCCAGTTATGTCGCCGATAACAATCTCACGTTCAGGCATTAAAACTACAATCATTCCGTCAGTGTTGCGCTTGAATTCCTCGTATCCCTGTTTGTTTTTGCCCTCAGGTTTCAGTTCGCACTTAATCAGCCCGTTTTTTCCGTCGGTTGGTGGTTCATTTCGCGAATTCATACCGAGTTTTGTTCTTACAACTTCCTCAATTGCAAATGCTGCGGGACTGATATTTTCAGTATATTGAGGGATTTTTGACAGAATCCGAAGTGCACTTTCATATTCTTCAATTTCGTATGCTTTGAGTGCTTCTGCAAGAATTTTTGAGACCATCATTTGCCTGGCAGCATCAAGCTGAGACGCGAAAATCTTCTGAAAATACGGAATTACTTTCTCCTGCTGTTTCGTCAATTCGCTAAATTCCGCAATCGCTGTCTCAACTTCACCCTTTTCAAGCGCGATTAATGCATTCTCGTATTTCTTACGAATCTGCTTGGGGAGAGTCTGGAGGTTGAAGCGTTCTTGCCAGCGTGACAGATTCTTGAAATCAGCTAATTGCGTCTTTATTTTTTCGAGTAATTCCAAGCCTTCTTTTGTCAAATTCTCAGAATACAGGAATCGTAGATAAGACTCGTGTATTTCGACAACAACAGCTAAAACCTGCGGGTCGGGATTTTTCTGCATATCGTTGAGTTTTTTTGCCTGGTTGGCGAAACCTACTGCTAAATTATAATTCTCTTTGGTTTGCTTTTTTTCGATGAGCTTTTTCGCTTGATTCACCAAGCCTGCGACGATTTTGTTCTTAATTTCTGCAGGTTTTTTAGGTACTGGTATTATGAGTTCAATTGTCGGTAATGCCTGGAAATTGTCATCAACTTTGACTAAATCTGCTGGGTTAAGCGTGATTTCAGCATCAAACAAAATCACTTCGTCTTTGAAAACCTTGACTTTACTGTATTTTGTGAGCTGTTCGATGAGTAAATTGAATACTACTCTGCCGAATTTATCGCTTGTTTCCTGCAACGTCAAATATTCAGCTTCATCTGATAACAACTCGACTTTGGTGTCATCAATTGGCTGTCCGCCATGATTTACGAGCTTTATACTGACGGATACGATAATTTGAGTATCCTGAGCGTGAATGCTTAAAATTGGTAATAAAAACAAACACAAAATCAAAAAAAATCTGTTTGATGAGATATGCATTTTCGTTTCCTAATCAATCAAATCATGAATAATGATTAAAAATCGTTTATCTGACAAAGAGTAACATTTGAACATTGAAAAAACCAGGATGTCGAAAAATTCATTATTCTGTATTATGATTTTTGTTGAATGACGCGTATAATTTTAGTTTTGTAAAGCCAACTGATTTTGCAGTAAGGGATTGAATGCTTTCATTTGTTTCCTGCTTGATTGCCGTTGCAGGAGCGATTTTGCTTCTGTTTTTCAAATCATCGTTTTTGAAAGAGATTAAAGCGACCGCGATTTTTGTTTCGGCAATAGTTTTGCTTGCGTCGATTTTCCTGCTTTTTCCCAAAACGCATGAATCAGCAGTTGAATTCGGTGGTGTGGTGTATTTTGGGTCAGATTTTTTTTCCGCTTTGGCGTCGATTGTTGTAGCATTTCTCACGCTTTTGTGCCTTGTTGCAACTGTGTCGAAGGGGGATGAGAATTTAGGGGAATTTGCTGAGACTGAATCCTTCCTCGCGAGAAAATACTATGTTTCGCTGCTGTTGTTGGAGGGTTTATACATCCTGCTCTTTAGTTCGCAGAATCTGATAATTTCCGCTCTGATTCTGCTTGTTGCGATAACTTTGCTGTATTTCATGACGCAGAAAACAGACAAAAAAATCGAAAACATTGCGTTGAAAACGCTTGCTTTTCGGATAACAGGCACATTTTTGCTGATACTTGCAAGTATTTTCAACGGTTTTGTCGAAGAATCGAGTCTCGACATTTATTTTTTCTTGGTTGGCATAATCTTTATACTGCCGATGCTGCCGGTTCATACGTATCTGTCGGACATGTTCGCGGGTATCGGGCTGAAGGACGGTTTGGCGACAATTATCCTGCAGCTTGTAGGATTTTACATGCTTCTGAGCTTCAGCACAGCACATAACGTGGAAATATCATCGATTGCCGGCTTCTGGATTGTTTTAGTGTTGATAAATCTTTTTGTTATTGTACTTGCGTCTCGCTCGCAACTCTGCATTTACAGGCAGTTCTCGTACTTGATGGTTTTTTTCTCAGGAATGGTCGCGTTTTTGAATTTTGCTTTAATTGACAGCATATCAGCATTAAACACCGTTAAATATCTTGCCCTGAGCATCCCGCTGATTCTTTCGTTTGCCTGGATTTGCATTAATCAACTGAGAATATTTGACGAGTCAGGGTCATTCTCGAAATTAAGTGGAAAATTATCGGGGGATTCATTTAGCATTAATTTTATCAAAAGCACGTTTATTGTTTCATTTCTGTTTATAGTCGGCATTCCGTTTACGCCTGTTTTCAATGCCATTGTCAAGACTGCGGGTACATTTATCGCGATGGATTATACGGTTTCTATAATTTTCATCCCGTTTAATACAACATCTCTTCTCATCCTGCTTCTGTTCGCGTTTTTGCTGCATGTTCTCAATTTCGCCAACACTTTGCAGAAGTTATGCCAGAAAGAGAATCCAGATGTTGAAAAACCTGAAAATATCTCACCAACTACACCCAAAGAAATATTCATTAGCAGAAATTTCGTCTTTATCTCAATCTCGGTGTTGATTTTAATCCTCGTTTTAAGTATCCTGCCTGTTTTCTTTTTTCGAAAACTGCACGAAGATACGCAGAAAATTCAAAATGTTTCAGGGGAATCGCAATCGAAAACCCTGGAAATTAACTCCAGTGAGGGTCTAAATGAGAAGTAAAAACAGTCTTTTAAGCTTTATATTTATTCTTGTTATCTCTGTTGTAACTTTGTTTGCACAGACGGGTGATATTGTCGAAAATCAAACAAAACCCAAAGAAAAGCCACAGACGACTACAAACAAAGTGAGAGAAAATGTAACCTTGCGCTACGAAGTTTCACCTGTGCCAATGAAATATTTGTTTACATCGAAGACGGAAGCGAATGTAAAGATTGAGAATTTGACTGATGCTTCGAAAAACAAGGAATTCGTCTCAACGTTAAATTCGACAACCTCGCTGATACTGACATCCGATGAAGTTTCAGTTGATGATTTCAAAATTAAGGTAGCAATCGATAAAATCAGCGGAGCGTATAATGTTGATGATAAGGAAGTCGAATTCAGCATAACCAAAGACGGCATGAAAACTAAGATTGATGGCGAAACGGATGCGGAACTGCGCGAGCTTAGTGCCTGGCGTGATAAATCTCCGCAAAGTCTAGGGAAAACCATTGCTGAGTTTACTTTAACTCCAGACGGCAAAATTAAGAATGCTGTTTCATATACGAGCGGTGGAGAGAATGCTACTCAGGATACTACCGGCTCAATGGGTGAAACTTCCTTTGACAAATCGTTGATTTATCTGCAGAATCCACTGACGCTGATGAATCTGATTTTCTGGAAGCTGCCTGCAAAAAAACTAGAATTTGATAGAATTGGCAAGAATCCGTCGAAGCCAACACCTGCATGGGATTCATCGATTAATTATCCATTCGATAATCCGTTTGAATTTGAATCTGTTGACTCTAAATGCTCGATTGTTTCTGTTATTGAGAAGCAAATTGAACTTCCGAAGTCTGACGCAAAAGACATAGAGGAAAAAAATGCTGACAAGGTCGAAACCGAGGAAAAACCCGAAATTCAGAAGATAATTACATTGCACCGGGTTATCACGCATCCAACCGATAAAAACCTGAAAATCGTTGCGTTTCTTGATTATGACTTGAACAAACGTCTGCCTGTGCTTGTAACCTACGATATTTATCACGACAAAGTTTTGACACCAACAAAAGACCGCAAGATTACAATTTCACAGAAAACGACCTACCGTTTCATCCTCCAAAAGTAGCTGGAAGGTGTAAGCATCAGGTTTTTCGCACGAAAAACACGTTTGTGCCCGAAAACAACCCACAGTCATTGCGAGGAGAGAGCAAAGCGACCGACGTGGCAATCCAGGCATGCAAGCATGCATTTTTTTTCCGTCCCCTTGCAAATTTCACCGAATCTGTCGGGTTTGTAGAGAAAATTTCCTGTATTCGATAAAATGGTAGGACAGGCATCTTGCCTGTCAGAACTGAAACGTTGCCTGAGCGTAGTC
>JAIOTL010000468.1 GCA_021106775.1 Planctomycetota bacterium
AGAAGCAATTCACGCTGCAACTTTGGATTAAGATAATATTTCTCTACGTTATCCTTAAGCAAACTATGGTCAAAAGCCGCTAAGCTTAAAGAAAACTCAGCCAAATAATCATTGAGAATGCTTCTAACAACGAATCTGTCAGCTTGAGCATAAATGCAGCCAATATTCAGGGACATATTCACCTCGTTTTTTCTTATTATTACATAAAATGTTGCGATTCGAACACATCAAAAAGAAATCTTTTTCAACATTCTAAATAATGGTTATCAAGTAAGGATATTCTGTCATTGCTTAGTTATGCTCTCAAAAACACAATGACCGTTTTAATTGGATAACTATATCTGTAGGGTATTGAAATGCCGAAATTTGATTGTATTGTAAGCAAATTCGATTATGCAAACTGATAGTGGAAAACAAATAACGGTTTGTGTGTCATTCCTGCGAAAGCAGGAATCCAGTAATATTTAATTTTCTTGTATTCTCTGGATTCTCAATCAAGTTGGGAATGACAAGCACATATTTCTGTACTACTACCTGCAACTGAGGTTCAATATGAATGATGCACCGAGAGATCCCAAGGAAGATTATAAAGGTTACCGTGGACCGGGGCTTGATGCGCTCAAGAAATATGATACCCGCGTCTGGGCTGAAGTACAGATTGACACAAAAGGGCATACCTACCAGGGGTTTATTCTGCCACGTTCTGAAACATCAGACGAATTCCATATTGTTCTCAAGCTCAACACCGGTTACAACGTCGGAGTGCATTTTGAAAGCATTTTAGACATAAGGGAGATAGGTTATAAAAAGGCGGTGTATAAGATACCTGAGAAGGAATTCCCGTTCAGCGAGGATAAACCGAATATTACCCTTCTCGGTACAGGCGGCACAATCGCATCACGTCTCGATTATCAGACAGGTGCGGTGATACCAGCATTTTCGCCGGGTGAGCTTTACGGTGCTGTTCCCGAACTTGCCGACATCTGCAATCTCAATACAAGAAAGATTTTCGGTGTTTTCTCAGAAGATATGGGACCTGATGAGTACAAAGTTTTGGCTGAGGAAATCGAAAAAGAGATTAATAACGGCGCGCAAGGCATTGTAATCGGTCATGGAACTGACACAATGGGTCATTCTTCCGCAATTCTCTCATTCATGGTGCAAAATCTACCCGTACCCGTCGTATTCGTCGGAAGCCAGAGAAGCTCGGACAGACCTTCTTCCGATGCTGCACGAAACTTGATTAATGCAACGAGAACTGCTTCTGAGGCTGATATTGCCGAGGTTGTAGTATCAATGTACGGTCCAACATCCGATGATTACTGCCTTATACATCGTGGTACGCGCGTACGCAAGATGCATTCAAGCTATCGTTCGACCTTTAGGACAATTTCGAACACACCACTAATGATGGTTTGGCCTGATAAATTCAAATACATTCATCCTGAAATCAAACGCAGAGACCCGAGTAAGAAGGTGAAAATTGACACAGCCTACAACCGAAAGTGCACGATTTTATATTATTATCCGGGTATGAATCCAGATTTAATCAAGGCAATTGTTGATGCCGGCTACGAAGGCATAATTATCGCTGGCACCGGACTTGGGCATGTAAATCATCCGATTCACGACGAAATAGGCAGAGCCATTGACCAGGGTGTTGTATTCTGTATGACGGTTCAGACTCTGTGGGGTTTTACGCAGATGCACGTTTACGAAAACGGCAGAAAACTGTTGGAACTCGGAATTATCCCCCTTGAAAACATGATGGTTGAAACTGCATATATGAAGCTGTGCTGGGTTATGGGGCATACAAAAGACCATAAAGAAGTCGAACGTATGCTGAAAACACCGATTAGCCACGAAATCACCGAACGCGAACCATACAACGGTTATATGGTTATGCAGGGCGGTATCCCTGAAGTTGACAAATTTTTCGCTTCGCACAGAAAGTAAGGTGAAGAGATTTGCCGAACTTCCGCGAAAATAAAACTAAGCGGAACCGAAGGGAAGGTCAAAAAAACGAAAATATTTTGTTTTATTGAGCGAAAAGGACAATATTGATACGAAAATAATGTTGTATGAATATTCAGGGATTTAACATGCAGACAACACATGAAATTTTTGCGCGTAATTCTTGTGTGATGAAGGATATCCCAGATGATTCAGTTGATTTGATATTAACTTCGCCGCCATATCCCATGATTGAGATGTGGGATTCATTATTTTTTCAATTAAATCCAAAAATCAAAGAAAAATTCGATGCCAAAGAATATGAATCTGTTTTCAGATTGATGCATGTGGAGTTGAATAAAACGTGGAAGGTTTCATCGGAAAAACTCAAGCAAAGCGGGATTTTCTGTATCAATATCGGTGATGCAACTCGCTCGTTGGATGGTAATTTTCAACTCTGGCAAAATCATTCGATGATCATCAATTACCTGACCGACACTCTGGGGTTAGTATCGCTACCGACGATAATCTGGCGCAAATCCACGAATAAACCCAATAAATTCATGGGTTCAGGCATGCTTCCACCGAGTGCCTACGTTACTCTTGAGCACGAGTATATTCTTGTGTTCAGAAAAGGTAATAAGCGAGAATTTACTAAGGATGAACACCAGCGAAGGTACGAGAGTGCTTTTTTCTGGGAAGAACGCAACTGCTGGTTCTCGGATGTTTGGATCGATTTAACAGGCACAAGACAGGAAATATCGAGGGATTGTAAGAAATTAAGAGTACGAAGCGCAGCATATCCGCTTGAACTTGCGTGTCGCATAATTATGATGTTTTCGATTTATGAGGATTCCGTGCTTGATCCGTTCTGGGGGACTGGTACGACATCGCTTGCTGCGATGCTTACAGGCAGAAATTCACAAGGTTACGAATTATGCGATGAATTTATTTCACGTTTTCTGGAAGATTTAACATTCAGTAAGGAATTTTCCATTAAACAGAATCTAATGAGACTTTCTAAGCATCGAGAATTCGCAGATGCCAACATCGGCAAATTGAAGCATATTAACGAAACATACGATTTCCCCGTGAAGACTTTGCAGGAAGCAAAATTGAAGCTCTTTGACATAGCTGAAATCACGACCAACGCTGATAATTCAGTTACTGTCCAGTACAAACCGCATTAAATCGTTGTTTATTGAACTTTAAAATTGTTTAGTCTGAGAAAACGTAACGTTCTGTCTTTTGTTGCGATAATCCAGAATCGATTTTTCG
>JAIOTL010000317.1 GCA_021106775.1 Planctomycetota bacterium
ATTGTTTTCTTCTGGTTTATAATGCTTATGAACCTGCTGATGCCCGGGAGAATTAGCTTGCGTGCTGTTGATGACGTTGACCTTACGATTAGAAAAGGTCATACAATGGCGTTGGTTGGTGAATCGGGCTGTGGTAAGACAACAATGGGTAAATCGATTATTCAGCTAAATAAGACGACTGCGGGTTCTGTACGCTACGGCGGAAAAGAATTGACGACTATAAAAGGTGAGCAACTTAAGCCTTTTAGACAAAAGATGCAGATTATTTTCCAGGACCCTTACGGTTCTTTGAATCCACGTCAGATGATTGGTGAAATCATCGAAGAAGGTATGCTTGTTCATGGCGTTGGCAAGACGAAGGAAGAAAGAGAAGCGATTATCCGCGACGTGCTGAGACATGTAAATATGGCACCTGAAATGATGACTCGGTATCCGCATGAGTTTTCTGGTGGTCAGCGTCAGCGCATTGGTATCGCGCGTGTTTTGGCGATTCAACCTGATTTCGTTGTTTGCGATGAACCGACCTCAGCACTTGATGTTTCGGTGCAGGCGCAGATTTTAAACCTTCTGAATCAACTGCAGGACGAGTTCGAATTGACATACCTTTTCATCACGCACGATTTGCGTGTTGTTGAGTTTATTGCTGACCATCTTTCGGTCATGTATCTTGGCAGAATTGTCGAGGAAGGTAAGACTGAGGAAATCTTTTCCAACCCGAAACACCCGTACACAAGAGCGCTTCTTACTGCGATTCCTGAAACTGACCCGAAATCAGGTTTTAAGAAGATTAAGCTTGAAGGTGATGTGCCTTCTCCGATTAATCCTCCACGTGGATGTCATTTTAACCCGAGATGTCAATATGCGATGCCGATATGCAAGGCTGCTTATCCGGGACCAATCGAAGAAACAGGAACACACAAAGTGAGATGCTTCCTTTATGGCACTGGTGAGATTGATTTGCCGGATGGGGTGAAATGGGATGGTCGGAAAGAGCTTCAGAATTGGGACGAGGAAAGAGCGAAAATCCGGCATATTAAGGAAGAAGCGGAAGAAGATAGACGCTCAAAGTTGAAAAACGGACGAAGCAAAAAGAAAGACGTTGAGAAGGATATCGAAGAGAAAGACGATGATAAATAATCACGGGATGTCGAGAAACATTCGTTGATTAACAATAGAATCAGTAGAAAAGGGAGCAAATTACTGCTCCCTTTGTTTATGGTCATAGATAACAGACTTTTCGTCAGACAATCATTTAAAATCCTTAAAATGATGTTTGAGGATGTCGCGCAGCTTGCGTTCTGCATGCATCATGCGTGTTTTCACAGTTCCAAGTGGGATTTTAAGAATTTTTGCGATTTCCGCGTATTTCAACTCCTGAAAATGTGCCAGCACAAACACCATTCGATGTTTTTCATCAAGTTTATTGACTGCCGCTCGAATAATCTCAGAAGTCTCATCACTCGCAATCTTATCCTCAACTGATTCATCATCAGCCTCGAATTGGAACTCGGAACTTGTATCGTCTTTATTGTTTAAGTTGTTTAGCGAAACTTCTTTCCTCTTTTTCTTCTTCAAATACTCGTTGATAAACTCATTTTTACCTATCTGAAAAAGATATGTACTAAACTTCCCCTTAGGAAAATATTTATCAACACTTTTCCAGAGTTTTAGAAAGGTTTGCTGAGCCAAATCCTCCGCAAGCCCTCTATCCGCACCCATTTTGCGGAAAAAGTTAAACATGGGTTTTTGATATTTCAATACAATTGCTTCAAACGCTTGCATGTCGCCGACTTGCACGCGCAGCATATTTTTAATATCTTCTCTTGTTGATTCATCTTGAATAAACATGACTACACCGTTTCTTTACAGGTAAACCTGCTTTTCTTTTACTTTGCTGGCAGTAGGACTCAAGTGTTACATGCCCTATTGTAGATGTCGAAAAGAAAAGCAGAAAATCTGCCAATTGAAGTTTAATCATAGCAAAAGTGCCATGAAAGATTAATAAATAATAAACTGTTTAGATTGCCGTTTTAGTATGGAAGCAACGGCTTGTAATAAATTACGTAACACGTGCCGTTGAACATGAAAAATCGGCTTGTCATCGTCAAGGAGTGCATGACATCGTCCTTGAGCTGACCTTCGAGAACCTTGCCAGGTACTGAGCCTGCGAGATTATCGAGATTAATGCTTGGGAAACTCCAGTCAGGTGCAATAACCACATATCCTGTGAATTCCTCACATGTAATCGCCATCTTCGCACTATAATGCGGCTTTGCGTCGAAATTATAGTATTCGCGGAGATGATTGATAATCTCAGTCAGTCCTTGTGGTGCGCTATTGCCGATTGATTCGACAGTTTTCGATTTCCACTTAAGGTTCATTGTTACTTTATGCGTACCGTAATAGGATGGGTTATTATCATACAATTTGTCAAGGTTCAAGAAATCCCGTTGATTGAGATATTCAATAAAACCTACGACTTCGTCCTTAGTAAGCATAACCTCGATAAAGTGATATGTCGGCTGATAAATAAACACCGGACCACCATAATATCCAGGCATCATGAACATTGGAAACAAAAGAGGTTCGCTATATATCAGTCTGCCGTCGCCAAATAACGTGAAGCCAGGATTCTTTTCGAATTCAGCAACTAGTTCACCGTTGTTTGGAGAATAACCATATTGAATAACGATATTTGAAGATGATTTATCGTATTCTGTAAGTGATATTTCAGAATTTACGTTAGCAGTGCAACCTCCAATCAAAAAGATTAGAATGCAAATGATATAAAAACTGCTCAAACGTAAAAGTTTCATAATACACCAAATTATCCAGATTTAATTTAAAGCCAATGACAGAAATCAAAAGTGATTACTGACATATATAATATAAGCGAATTAGTCCGCGAAAACAAAAATTGTTCACATAATATGATATTTATTTTAGAGATTTGCTTCTTTTCTGAGGATTTCAGCTTTGTCGGTGTTTTCCCAGGTAAATTCCGCGTTATTTCGTCCGAAGTGTCCGTATGCTGCGGTTTTCTTGTATATCGGGCGTTTCAGCATTAATTGCTGGATGATTGCTGCAGGTCGCATATCAAAATGCTTTTTCACAAGCCCGATAATTTTCGATTCAGCAAGTTTGCCTGTATTGAAAGTGTCAATCATAACACTTACAGGCTCCGCAATACCGATTGCATAAGCGATTTGCACTTCACATTTATCAGCAAGTCCAGCTTTTACAATGTTTTTTGCGATGTAACGCGCGAAATACGTTGCACTGCGGTCAACTTTACTTGAATCTTTTCCCGAAAAACTACCTCCGCCATGTCTGCCCATTCCACCATAAGTGTCAACAATGATTTTCCTACCCGTCAGTCCACAATCTGCGTGCGGTCCACCCTGAACGAAACGCCCTGTTGGATTGATGAAATATTCAATGTCATCGGAAAGAAATCGCTCGGGAATAATCGGCTTGACCACTTTATTTATAAGCAATTCACGCATTTTCGGGTCTAAATCTCCCTTGCCATTGTCAACACAGACACTTTCATCGTGCTGAGTAGACAAAACTACTGATTTCACTCGCACAGCACAGCCATCCTCATACTCCACAGTAATCTGTCCTTTGCTGTCAGGTCTGAGCCAAGGAATCTCGCGATTTTTCCTCAAGTCAGCAATTCTCATCATCATTTTATGCGACAGAAACGCTGGCAGCGGGAAAAGCTCAGTTGTATCATTACAAGCGAATCCGAACATCATGCCCTGATCACCAGCACCTTGTGCTTTATTTTTCTGCGAATCTGTGTCAACACCCTGAGAGATGTCAGACGATTGCTCATGAATGCGAACATCAATCTTACATGTATTTCCATTGAATCCGAGTTCATCACTATCGTATCCGATTTCGCAGATTGTTTTTCTTGCGATTTCTTCAGCATTAATTTTTGCTTTTGAAGTTATTTCACCTGCGATAAGGCAGTAATCGGTTGTAACAAAAACCTCGCAAGCAACTCTTGAATCTGGATCGAAAGCGAGATATGCGTCGAGAATGGAGTCTGCAATAGTATCAGCAACTTTGTCAGGATGTGCCTGTGAGACAGATTCCGAAGTAAATATAAAGTTTTGGTTATTCATGATTAATGCTCCATATAACTTAGCAAGGCATACTATCAAAAATGCAAAGATTTACATAAAAAACATATTCATCGTAAAATCAACAAAAATTTGATAAAAAGTCGCGGTTGCTGTGAATAAAATAAACTGAAACTAGGTTGAGTTTGAGAAATTGAAAGTTGTCATTCCTGCGAAAGCAGGATTCCAGACAATTGCCTGAATATCGCATATTCTGGATTCCCAATCAAGTTGGGAATGACACAAAAAGTTATTTTTCAATCACAGACAAACCTTAATGTAACCATGCTGGAGAGTTATGTTTTCTGAAATATTTTGCACAATCACCATCTGGAAGTTTCTACAGATTGCATTTTTTCTATTGATGATGCTGCTTTTCGTATGGATTTACATAAAATTCAGACGCAGTCAACCGGCGATTTACATAAGGAATTTGCCATCACCTGTTCCACCGCGAGATTATTCGTCATTACCTGTCGAAAATCAGGAGGAAGCAAGGTTTTTCTGGGAGTTTCTGGATAAATTCAAAGAAGATTTTGAAAAAACTGGACATCCCTTGCAGTATCGACAATTAATAGATTTGCTTCAATACGGACCGATTATGGATTTGAAAATATTTTCAGCGGAAACTCTTTTAGTATCGAAACATATAAAAAAATATGCTGCTGATTCGGTTTTACGCAAAGAGATTTATGAAAACATAATTGAAAATCTTCAAAGCAACGAAAAGACTGAACAATCAGCATCTGCATTTACTTCACTTTTGCTCGTTCTTCCGTTAACCCAAAAAGAAATGCTGGAAATCATCAGTATTTTTGAACAAGAATCAAAAATAAGTTACATTATTGAAGATGTAATTGTAAAATTAAAAAGTAAACTAAACAGAATTGATACTTGATAGAAGTTTTAGAAATATATTATATTGTGGTGAATTAGGTAAAAATGTATTAAAGTTTATTTGAGTTGGAATGAGATTGAATACATTTTTTATGTAACTTTTTGTTTTCAATGGGTTTATATCCTTGAAAAAAAGAGATATGCAAGGATTTTGTTAAATTTTTAGTAAAGAAAGCTAGAATAGCAATAAATAAAAAACTTATGTAAAGGAGAAGAGGAGTATGAAGAGAGCTACCATAACCTCGGCTATATGCCTGATTCTTGTTGTCCTGTCATCGAGTGCTTTTGCGCAGATAATGCCACCAGACCCTTTCTTCGAATCGAGTTATGATTTCGGGGAAATTAACGTCGGAGAAGTTGCGACACTTGATATTATTATTGAAAATGTTGGTGATGAAGAACTGAAAATGACCGAATTAAACGCAACAGGCGCAAATGCTGATGAATTTACAGTTACTGAGGGTATCATACCGTTTAATATTGTAGGCGGTGAAACCCACAAGATTTTTGTTACATTTACGCCAACTGCTGAAGGTGCTAGGACGGCAACATGGGAATTTATCAGTAATTCACCTTATTCACCGAATACAACGACCCTGTCTGGTTCAGCTTTACCGGTTGAAATTCCAACAAAACCCGGCGAGTTTTCAACAACTGAGGATACTGTGAATTTTGGTGAAGTTCTTATCGGTGAACAGGTTGAAAAGTCACTAATCATCGAAAATGTCGGTGACGAAGACCTTGAAATTACTGCTGCATTAATCGCAGGTGTTAATGCTGCGGAATTTTCAATCGTAGAAGGTGCTGCACCGTTCACGATTACCGGCGGAATGACTCATGAAGTAAAATTCCTTTTCATTCCAACGGATAAAGGTGAAAGAAGTGCAGAAATAGCGTTTGAGCTTGCTAACAACCCGCTTCCAAGCATTATCATGCTTACGGGAATGTGTACATCTAGTCCAACGATGATTGAACTTGATGCAATGGAACTTGCTTTTGGCACGATTAAAATCGGTCAGACATCTGAAAGAACAATCACAATCGGTAATACGGGCGATGATGACCTGAACGTTACTGCAATCACGTTTTCAGGAGTTAATGCTGCTGATTTCACGGTAACCGCAGGAGACGCTCCATTCACAGTGAAAAAGGGCGAGACAGCTCAGGTAACGTTTGCGTTTGCACCATCTGTTGAAGGTGGCGTGAATGCTCAGGCGGAGATTGCTAACGATTATGCAGCCGAACCCGATTATGTTTCACTTATCGGTATTGGTGAGAAGGAAGAAGGAGTAATTGAACCGCCATTTGATCCCGGTCCGCAGACTCTTGAGAAACCGTGGGATGAAGATTTCCGTCGGAATGTTCTTGCTGGTCCGCTTTCATTTGCACACATGAACGGTCTTTATGCTCTTGCAGGTTATGGTGCAATGGAATGGACGGGCACAACGCCGGCAAAGCATTTCTACACAACTTTAAGTCTAAAATTCGCGACTTTTAGTGAATATGACGAAGAGCCAGATTTCGATGCTACTCTCGCATTTCTCGAAATCATGGGTAGATTCGGAATCATTGAAAATCTCGAAGCCGGCTTGAAGATTAGACTTGGCGGTTGGAGCGGTACAATCCTCGTTCCCGGACTTCCTCCAGATTCTGAAGGTACTTTCGGGCTTGGTGATATTTTCCTTTCAATGAAATATGCTGCCATTAAGAAAGGTGAATTACCGTTGGAACTCTCAGGATTGCTTACTTTCAAGCTTCCTGTTGGTTCACAAGATGATGCACTTGGTACAGGTGGTTTTGACACCGCGTTTAACATTCTGAGTTCATTTTATTTCATGGAAGATAAGCTTGCAGTGCATATGATGTTTGGTTTCACCTACGCACTTGATGGTGAAGATATTGACACAACCGCATTTCTGTGGGGTTTCTTGTTTAACTGGGGAATGGGCGCGAGTTATGTTGTTACGGAATCACAGGATATGTCTATTGCACTCCTGTGGCAGCTTGAATTTTATGACCCGAACCTTTCAACGACAATTGGAGGTCGAGCAGATTTGAATTTGGGCGGAATGCATCTTATGCCTGAACTTGGTTTAACTCTCGGTTTACACGAATTGTCTGCTGATATGGAGATTTTCTTCTCAATTGGTTTGCCATTCTAAAAACCTGAAAAATTAACAACCCCGTGCAATCGCGGGGTTTTTTATTGGATTGATGTATATTTTTCAGAGCGAAGCTGGATTGAGTTTGTCATTCAGAGCGTAGCGAAGAATCCAGAATTCTGCATACTTTAACGGATTTCTTTTCGTGGACTTTGTCGGAAATTTTGCGAGTAATTGATGTAATGTTTCGCAGCATCGGTAATCATCTTTTGTTCGCGCTCGTTAATCGGTCGAACTGCTTTTGCAGGCTGTCCCATGATGAGCATTCCGGGTTCGCATGTAAAACGTGGTGGTACTAAGCTGCCAGCAGCGACGAGGCAATTTGATGGAATAATCGCGTCATCGAGAACAATGCTCCCCATGCCGATAAGACATTTATCTTTCAAGGTGCATCCGTGCAAAGTTACGCTATGCCCTACGGAAACATCATCACCAACATTCGTCGGGTTTGTATCGTGGGTAACATGAATCATGCACATGTCCTGAATATTAGTACGCTCACCGATTTTTACATATTGCACATCACCGCGAATCACTGTGTTGAACCAAACGCTTGAATTCCTGCCGATTTCGACATCACCGATAATGCGCACCCCGTCCGTGATATACACAGATTCATGAATGAAAGGGAATTTCCCCAAATATTCGTATAACATGGCAACCTCGTTTGTTTTTTAATGCAACGCATGTCGTAATCAGAATCTAACTATAATAATACTATTTATAGGTGTGTCCAAAAACTATAGGATGAATTTACCTTTGCAATGTGGGCACTCGTACATCGAATATCCAATAATTACTTCAACTTCATTCGAACAATGCGGGCAATAATATGCGTTTGCAACCTTCCTAGCATATTCAACAGGATTGTTCTGCAGGTGTTGGTCGGGTACGTCATTAGTTTTAGTATCTCTGATTATACCCTTTCGGCGATTTACTCGCGGAAGAATTGCTAAAATAATAATTCCAAAAAGACTGCCGAAAAAACCAACAAGAAAACCGAATAATCCGCTGTAACCCTTACTTTCAGCAATATATTTCCCCCAGAATCCAAGTAATACAAGTACTAACAGGTTCATACTGAAAAATGGTGCAAATGCTAACATTTTAGAATCTCCATGGTCTTTTCTTATATTATACGGTTTCACACGATTCAGGCTTAGATTTAAAAATTATTTATTTGTCTGAATGTATGTGCCTGTCCAGGTTTCGATTTCAGGCGAATTCTGGATGTAGTGATTGCAAAGCTCAAAATATTTCAGCGACGGACCGTCATCAGGGAGATCCTTCAGTACGGTTTCAAAGAAATTTTTTGCGTTTTTGAAATCACCTGTGAAATATTTTTGCAAACCTTGTGTGAAAATTTCGATTTTGGTCATCTCAGCCTGATCAACATCGCCTGCCAATGCAATTAATTCAAAGAAATTGACGGGTTCAGAGCGTCCCTTAACCTGGACTTTGC
>JAIOTL010000372.1 GCA_021106775.1 Planctomycetota bacterium
AATCCTCAGCGGTCCTGCAAAGTCAAAGGAGGAAGAAGGACCTGAGGAACATTATCTTGTTCTCGTGGATAACGGCAGACTCAGGCTAAATCAGGATGAGAAGCTGAGAGAAATCCAGAAATGCATACGCTGTGGCGCGTGTATCAGCGTATGCCCTGTTTACGAACACATCGGCGGACACAGTTACATGAGTGTTTATCCGGGCCCGTTCGGCGCAATCCTAACGCCAGCACTATCTTCGGACAATAATTCGTCTGAACTCCCAGGCTGTTCGACGCTTTGCATGCGCTGCGACGAAGTATGCCCTGTTAAAATCAAACTTTCTGACCTGCTTTTGGAGCATCGCCGACGCGCAAACACCAAGAAATCCGGTATTCTGAAAATCGGGATGCTCGCATTCTCAATTCTCATACGTTCACGATTTCTCTTCAAAATTGCCTTCAAAACCTTGAAATTATGTTGCAAAATCACGGGCAAACAAGGCAAAACAGGAATTTTTCGCAATAAAAATTAAGCAAGTTATATGCTAAGGGGTAAAATTTCAATTGTTGCCTACCATTCCTACGAATGCAAGTGAACGAAGTTCTTTATTTATCCAAGACTTTATGTAAAACAGCATTTGGATTCCATATCAAGTTGTGAATGACAGGTTTTTGAACCTATCATCAATTTCTTAATTAAAAGTTTTAATAAAACCTAATTTATGTATCATGTAAAAGATATGTGAAACAATGTTCTGGAAAGGATATGAAATGAAAAAAATAATGACTTTGTTATTGATTGCAACAGTTGCTTTTGCTTTCGCAGGCTGTAACGGGATAAGCAAAACCAACGATAATAACGAGCAGATCGCATATGAAAAAGCAATGTCTGATGCTGGTACATACGAAGACTGCAAATACTTCATAAATAAATATCCTCAACACAAACATGCTGGCATCATTACCAAAAAAGCAGAAGACCTCGCAAAAAAAGAAAATAGTAAATATGAAACTAAAGCACCTGATATTACCGATAGTCAAATGAGTCTGATTACAACAGGCTTGATAGACAAAATTCAGAAGAACAACATGAAATCAATCATCATATTTCCGTATGATTCTAAACTAAAATTCCCTAAAAGCTGGGTTGGTCAAAGTATCATGGCTCAGCGTGATGCCTTTATCGATAAAATCGGCAAAACACTCGATTCAAGATTTATGAAGTTTGTTATTAACGAGGCTGATTGTTCAATTCCCGAACGCGACGACAAGCTGGACAAAGTTATCGAAGAAATTTCCAATCTTCTGGATGAAAAATTCAATCTGGAGAAAGCTGACGAGATGATAGGTCAGCTACAGGGTGCTGACGCCTTTATTTTCACAGAAATCCACGTAGTTGCGGTCGATGAGAAAAATCTTGACAAACCATTTTTAACAGAAACTTGCCATAATGTAAAATTCACATACACAATTACTGCAAGACTTGTATCTGTGAGCACTGGCGCTGTAATCTGGATTCAGGATGTTCCATTCTCACACAACTCATATATTTGGAGACATTAGCACTTGCAATACTTCTAATGAGACAATAAATGTAATCACAAAATTTGCGGAAAACACTGAAAGAAGATGTGCCATTACTCAATCAAGATTGTTATACAATGCATTTTGAATGTTCGTGGTTAATGAGAATTAAAAGATGACCGAATACGATGATTTCACTTTTGATTTTATAGAGCCTGTAACAGCGTCTGAGTGTTTAAGCAAGGCGGTTGAATTCCTGGAAAGAGGGCAATTCGATTTTGCGTTGAAATATGTCGATGATGCGATAGAAAAAGGATATTTCGGCGTTGATGTTTATTTGATTCGCGCGCAGATACTTCTGGAGCTTAATAGACCTGAAGAAGCCAGCATAGACATAGAGACTGCGCTTGAGCAGGAACCCTATAACAGCGAATTTATCATCTGGAAATCTCGCACGTTAATGCTGATGAACAAAATTGACGAGTCATTAAATCTTCTCGATGAACTCATTAGTGTCGACCCACTCAATTCTGAGGCGAAGCTTACCAAAGCGTTGATTTTTTATTCTGAATCACGCCTGGACGATGCTGAGACCGAATTTTTAGAGATTTATGACAATGGTTCGGGATTACCGGAACAATCGGCGGTTTCAGCATATTGGCTTGCAAAAATTAAGCAATTGGAATCAAAAATTGATGAAGCATTCGAATATTTCGAGATTTCAATCGGTCTTGCGCCTTTTTATTCGTATGTTTACAGTGATTATGCGGAATTATTGCGGCAAGAGAATAAGCTTGAGCAATCGGAGGAAATTTTTCAGCAAGGACTCGATTTATTCCCTGAGAATGCTGCTCTCGCCAATGATTATGCAAATCTGCTACGCGAGATGAACAAAAACGAGGATTCAATATATTATTTACTGATTGCGACTAAAAATGATCCGAGTTTGATGCAAGCATTTTATAATCTCGGACTTTCTTACCAGAAAATCAACAAACATGAACAGGCACAAGATTGTTTTGAGAAGGTTGTCGAGGACAATCCCGATGATGCTGAAGCCAAAATCCGACTCGCTGAATCCCTTCTGCATCTGAAAAACCTAAAACGCGCATATTTGCTGGTTTCTCAGGTTATTGAAACCGAACCTGACAATGCTGAGTTTTTGCTCGTTTTTATCGATGTCGCGGATGCTTATTTGATTGAGCTTGAGAATACTCAGGATTGGTCGAAGGTTATCGAGGTTTATATTACAATGTTCAACGCTTCTATTGATACATTCAAGCCGAAATACTCAACATCACAGAATTCTAATGTAATGGACAGATTGCTAAAGGTTTTTCGTCAGCTTGAAGTTTACAACGTGGAAAAACATCCTGAATCGCAGTTTCTGCAGTTGCATATCAATATTATTCGATTCCATCACGCACTTTTGATATACGAGTACATCGTCGATAAACGCGACCTGAATAGTAATCATTATGAGATGAAAGATGAAATTCACGAGTATCTAAGCGCGAATATCGGAGTTTTGCGTGAGATTTCGAGCAGATTTGAAAATGAGTCGGATTCTATTGCCTATTTCGGATACTATTTACAGGCACTTTATCATTGGCGTGTAACTGATTCATATATTGATGTTGAGTCTAACATAGTTAAAGCTTTGAACCTGTGCGAGAATAATCATGCTGCACTTTTCAACGTCAAAGCACAATTTTATAAGTCCAAGTTCAGATTCAGGGAAGCGATTCATGAATATTTCATGATTATCAAGCAGGATAAGTCTGCGTACTGGATTTATCAGGAGATTTCAAAACTCTATGTCGGGCTCCGCAATTTCGATGCAGCAAAATATTATCACTCGAAATTTATCCAGGGGATTAAGGAATATCCGTTATCGAAACGCGAAAAAGCTACAAATTTCCTCGATTCCGCAGCTCTTTGGGTTGCAATCGGCAATTATGAAAAGGGGAATGCTGAGCTTCGGAAATGCAACAAACACAAAGCTTTTTTGGGCAATCGCAGCCGTAAACGTTTGCAACTCCTTGAAATTTTCGTTTTGCTAGAAGTAAATGAAAAGCATCACAACATTGAGTAGCTATTTTCAACGAATGAAATAAATGATGAGGACTACAAGGACTCCTGGTGTCTTAACTCTTTCTCAGCGTCTGTTTCTAGTCGGTGTTTTAAGAAAAAGCAGCACACGGGGATTTCAGATACACCAAATGTGGATAAAAAAGTGATGAATGCGTCTTC
>JAIOTL010000208.1 GCA_021106775.1 Planctomycetota bacterium
AATTATCAGTTGTTGCTTGTCATTCCTGCGAAAGCAGGAATCCAGGAAATTTAGAACTTTTTGGCTTCTGGATTCCCAATCAAGTTGGGAATGACAACTTCTTAAAAAAAATGTCACAAACCACTAGCTTTAAAGTTAACTTGAAAAACCTTGGGAATTTCTCAAGGTTTTTTTTCATAAACTCATATTTCATAAATTGATATTTTTGTCATTCTGTGCGAAGCGAAGCGGACGAAGTCCTTTAATTATCCAGGCTAGCGCAATGTAAAACGTGGAATACATTAAAATGAATTATGTAAGAATAATTCTGAACCTTATTCAATAATATTTATTGGAAAAGATGAAATACTGTATTCTCTGTCTTGCGATGGACTATCCTGGATTCTTCACTTCATTCGCTACGCTTCACACCGTTCAGAATGACAAAAGCATTATCTTTTTTTCAGCAATAGATTGGCATGTAGTATGAACAGTAAATTTACTTTTTCTGTTCGTTTTCGATAATTTCGGTGAGTTTTCGAACAAGCGCGATATTAACGTTATGCCCGCTGCGAACCGCGATTAAATGCGCCTTCAAAGTTTTTGGTAAAAGTGATATGTCACCGATTAAATCAAGCACTTTATGCCGTGTAAATTCGTTGGGAAAACGCAAATTATTCTCTATAACGCTGGTTTCGCCTACCACAAGGGTGTTTTTCGTGGTCGCACCCTTGCCGAGACCCGCCAGCTGAAGCATTTGCACTTCGCTCTCAAGAACGAAAGTACGTGCAGGTGAAATATCGTTGATGAACGTTTCCTTTTCGAGTTTATAGCTTAGGAAATCCTGCAAAAGCGGATGCTGATATGCAAGTGTGTAATCTATCTGAAGTTCGAACTTATCCGTTGGCATCGCCACAAGTGTTGCGCCGTTAATTGAAACCCCAACAGGATTAGAAAGCTCATAATACTCTCTAATGGTATCCTGCTCAAGTGTGCCGGCTTTGACGATTATATCAACGTATGCTTTTGCCGACCCATCCGAACCGGGAAGCTCAGGACCGTTAATTTCGACAAATACATTGTCAATTTCACAGCCTTTTAACGCAGCAAGCAGGTGCTCAATTGTATGAATTTCCACATCACCGACAGTAAGTGCGGTGCGCCGCTGTCTCTCAACAAGATTATGCACTGAAACCAAAAGTCTGGGTTTTTCAGGTAGATCGGTTCGAATGAAGACTACTCCCGTATTCTCAGGTGCAGGTTTCAGGGTTACTGTTACTTCACGACCCAAATGCAGCCCAATGCTTGTATGTGATACTTCACTATTGATTGTTTGCTGATGTTTTTTTAGAAGTCCATCATCATTAGATTTAATATCTTCAGTTTTTTTCTGATTGTTAACAGCGTCAAAATCATGCTTATTCACTATGAATTCTCACTCGGTGTTTAACTGAATCTGAATTTTTCTAATCTATAAAATTAGCATAGATAAAACAAATGTTTAACAAAATTTATAGTTTTTAGGAATTTACTTCAAAACACTCAAAAACACACAAAATTTGCAGTTGCATAAGTTGGTTAAGGTCGAATTAAAATGTCACCACCAGACTGATTTCAGGATGTTTTTTACCCCATTTTACATACCCTCCAAGCAGATTCGGATCATGTTCGAATGCTGCAATGAATTTATTGTCAATTATCTCGGTGAGAATTTCTTCACGCTCTTGCATGAGTTTATCGACGTTGAGGTCAAACGCCATGTTGTATGCAATGGGAAGATGTGCAGAAGTCGGAATCAAATCAGATAGGTAAACTACAGATTCGTTTTCACCGCGAATCCAGACTGTCTGCATCCCAAGAGTATGCCCGTCGCTGCGCCTGACCGAAACTCTTTCGGACAATTGTGCGTTTCCGTTGACGATATTGAGCTGTGGTACAAGCGGCATCCAATTCTCTTCGAAAATCGACGCTTTTTCATGCAGGTTCGGATTTTTCGATGTTTCAAGATGTGCCTGTTGAATATGATATTTAGCGTTGGGGAATCTCGGTACAACTTCATTTTGCTCGTTATAAACCGTCAAACCACCACCATGGTCGAAGTGCAGATGGGTAATAATCACATCGGTAATGTCTTTTGCTGATAGATTTAAATCCTGCAGTTGCTCTTCAATATCTTTGTCAGGATACGTCAAACCAAAGATTTTTTTCATTTTTTCCGAATATTTTCTTCCAGCACCGGAATCGATGAGCATTATTCTGTCATTATCGAATATCAGCAAACCCTGCATCGAGAATCGCAGGCGATTGTTTTCATCAGCTTTCTGCCATTTTTCCCATATGACTTTAGGCAAAATTCCGAACATACTTCCGCCGTCTAATAGCAAATCACCGAAATATATCGACTGAACCTTAGTTCCGCCTAAATCAAGCATTGTTTCTCCGTATTAAAATTTATTAATGCAAACAGAAGTTAAGCGATATTATGAAGTTTTTGGATGGATGAAAAAGTCTTCATCTTAAATCTGTTAGATTTCATCGACATCGTAAATCAGAGATAAACATTCCTCGATTGTAATTGAGCCTGATTTTACCTTCTTAAATGCGTTACCAACAATCGTTTCCATTCCTTCCTTGTGTGCCTGTGTTGTTAGTTCCTGCTCGCTGTTACCCTTGACAATCATTTCGCGAATTTCAGATGAAATGAATAAAAGCTCGTGGACAGCGGTACGTCCTTTCTTTCCAGTGCCTTTGCAATTTGGACAGCCTCGTCCAGCCATGAATTTAAATCCAAAATCTTCTTCATCGAAATGTTTTACCAGCGCAGTAACAAGCTCCTGCTCAGGCTTGATAATTGTTTTACATGATGTGCAGATTCTACGAACGA
Organism: Planctomycetota bacterium; assembly: GCA_021106775.1. The sequence continues at coordinate 2,864 of JAIOTL010000208.1, forward strand.
GACGTTGGGAAACCGCAGCAGTAAGAGTTGAGGCAATTAGAAACGGCTCAGTGCCCATATTTATCATACGTTGAACAGATGCAACTGCATTATTTGTATGCAAAGTCGAAAAAACAAGGTGTCCCGTTAACGATGCTTTGATTGCCATCTCAAGCGTTTCCTTGTCTCGAATCTCTCCAACCATGATAATATCAGGGTCCTGTCGCAAAATTGAACGCAAACCCATTGCAAACGTCAAGCCAACCTGTGTCCTGACCGCGACCTGATTGATACCCTTAAGCTGATACTCAACAGGGTCTTCAACTGTAACGATATTAACATCAGGATTGTTGACATAGTTCAGGAAAGAATACAATGTTGTTGTCTTTCCCGAACCAGTCGGACCGCATAGCAGAATAATTCCATACGGGCGTGCAATGAGCTTTTTCGCAAGTTCAAGGGTGTCAGATTCCATCCCGATTTCATTAATATCAAGCGAAGTTGCTGTTTTATCGAGAAGACGCATAACAACTTTCTCTCCATGTACAAGCGGAAGTGTTGATACACGAATGTCAATATCGCGATTCATCATGCGAATTTTACATCGTCCATCCTGCGGTACGCGTCTTTCCGCAATGTCAAGTCCGGAAATAACCTTGATACGTGAAATAATCGGAGATTGAAGCTTTTTTGGTGGTGAAGACATTGAGTGAAGCTTGCCGTCAACTCTGAATCGCACTGAAACTGATTTCTCTTGTGGCTCGATGTGCATATCTGACGCACCTTCTTTCACTGCCTGTGCAAAAAGCGAATTCACGTATTTTACAACTGGTGCAGCCTCGTGGTCCATGGAAACATCCATGCTGTCACCGTCAACATCATCGATGAGGGAGACATCGTCGCCGCCTTCAAGCTCATCGAATGCATGTGAAAGATCAGCACCTTCGGTATAAAAATTCTCAATCGCTTTTTCAATTTGATGTGGTAATGAAATCACAGGTTGAACTTCTTGAACTTTTGTAATTTGCTTGATTGTGTCAATTGCGTTAATATTTTTCGGGTCTGCCATTGCAACAAAAAGTGTGGCTTTGTCACCAACCTTGCGAATCTGCACAACTAAAAATTTAAATTTGCGTGCAAGAATCTCAGGCACAAGTTTGACAACGTCGGTATTCACGACACCAGCTTCGTTAGGGTCAACCGAAGGTATGCCAAACGCTTCCGACAAAGCTTCGAGAAGTTCAGTTTCCTTCACGTACTTGAGTTCAAGAAGCTGTTCCCCGATAAGCTTTCCTGTTTCCTTTTGCTTCTCAAGCCCTTCGTCAAGCTGTTCCATCGTGAGTGTCGGCACTTTCTCAAGAAGAATCTGTCCGAAAAGTTTTCCCCAAATCGCCCCTTTTTCGATTGCCATCTTACCCTCGTTTGTTTTACTTCTAATTATGTTATCATTTTTCAAATTATTCTTAATTAATTTTAAACAATTGAATACAAAACATGAAATTATTAACAATAAAAGGAAGTAATATTCCTGAAAACCTTAGAACCTTGCCTGTGGTTGATGAGCTGAAAAGTCTGATTCAACGCGGATTCATCGTTATAGACAAACCCGCTGGGATGACCTCGCACGACGTCGTTGATAGAATTCGAAAGATTTACGGTATTCGCAAGGTCGGTCATGCTGGTACGCTTGACCCGATGGTAACCGGAGTTTTGCCAATCGGAATCGGTGAAGGAACAAAGCTTTTGCGTTTCCTGCTTGAATCTGGCAAGGTTTATCTCTGTGAAATGCTTGTTCATAAGGATATCGAAGCGGAGTTGATTGAAAAATCCCTTCATGAGCAGATTGGTGTAATTACTCAGCTTCCGCCTGTAAAATCACGGGTTAAACGAGTTGAACGCGACCGAGAGATTTATTCGCTTGATATTAAATCAATCACGAAACGCAAAGCGATTTTCGAGGTTTATTGCGAAGCGGGAACGTATATCCGCAAGCTTTGCCATGATGTCGGCGAGCAATTGGGTATAGGTGCAAACATGCATAAATTGCAGCGTTTAAGTGCCGGCGGTTTCAAGATTGACGAAGCGATCACGCTTGATGAACTTGAGAAAGCAAAAGCTACGGATGCAAAATCTGTCTTGAAATATCTGCGACCGCTTGAAGTCATGGTCGCGCACAAGCCGAAAATCTGGATTACAGACGGTGCTTCTCGGACTGTTTCCCAAGGTGCCAAGCTTGCTGCCCCCGGAATAATCGCTTTCGAGAAGTTTTCTGAAAATGATTTTGTTTTTCTTTACCGTGCAGATGGGAGCCTTGTTGCTGTTGCACTAGCGGAGATTTCTTCTGATGAAGCACAGGAAATTAATCGGGGAATTGTCGCAGTTCCGCATAAAATTATCAAAAACCCATGATGCAAACCTCTCAAAACACTCTTCAATAATCAGATTAAACATTCTCTCCTGTCATTCAGAACGAAGTGAAGCGGATGAAGTCCTTTAATTATCCAGGTTAGTCCATCGCAAAACAGGGATTTACTGCATTTCATCGTTTCCAATGAAAATAAAGATTCACGTTCAAAACATTTCATTCATAATATTTTTGGATTTAATCACCATTTTTTGTTTCGCTAGCCTGGATTCCTCGCTTCATTTCATTTCACTCGGAATGACAATGGGGAAGCACACTATGCAAAATTTTTAAATTCAGTGAACAGAGCAACAGGGACACAAAGTAAAAATTATTTTTGGAAAAGTGGCAGGAATCTGTCCGGGATTGCGAGAATCATGGATGCAATTGCCGTGCCGTAAGCGTTGCCATATGATGAATTCCACGAGCCGTTAGCATTCTGCTTGGAAACAAGTTCATCGGAAATCTTCTTATAATACAATTTCCAGTCGGTACTTTTACTAGAGTGCCAAAATGCCTGTGATGCATAAAATTGTGCATAATAAAACCATGTTGTGTATGTTGAACGATCGCTTCCAGCACCGAAATTGTAGAAATAATTTCGCATCCACGACAGCGCACCTTCGAGGATTTCACCTTCGTAAATACCTGTACCTTGTAGAACTGATGCGGCAGCAGCAGTTAATGGATATGATGATCTGTTTATACTCATCGATAATGAGTACTTAAACGTGTAACCGAGATGGTCTTTGCCGTCTGAACCCTTGAAATCAGTCGGCATCGCACATTTGTAAACATAGCGGATGGCGTTGTTAATCTTGCGTCTGGAAATGCTAATGCCTGCATCTCTTGCAGCACGCAGAAACTGAATCTGCGTGATTGTCGTTGAACCTTCATCAAATTGCTCATCATCAGGAACATATCCCCAACCACCGTCGCGAGTCTGACAATCCAGGGTCAATTTTTTTGCAGCTTTGACAATTGCGCTTTTTACTGAATCCTGAAGGTCTTTGTCGGTTAGCATTCCAAGAATCTGCGCCATGAACAAGCCAGCATAGCCGTGTCCATGAATTCTTGAGTTGTCAGTGCGATAATGGAAATATCCTGTGTCTTTTCTCTGGATTTTCAATAGATGCTTGACGATTTTCTCGACGTTCTCAGCATATTCACCTCGATTGGGTAAATGTCCACCAGCAATAAAGGCAAGACCAGCAAGCGATGAGCAGGCGATGTCGTACGAACCGCCGTATGAGCCGTCACTGTTTTGCTCGCTCGATAAATATGCAAGACCGTTGTTTATTGCTCTGCGAATCCTCGATGTTATCTCAGATTCTTCCTCATCAGGTTCTTCGGTTGTTTCTCCATCTGAATCATCATCTCCATTATCAACAAGAGCAATTTTGCCGGGTTCATTGCCGAATGCCAGCACAAAAGTTAGGAGCAGCATGAATAAAAAGAGAAATCTATATTTCCGTATCATGGATTTTTACTTCCAGAATTGATTCCGTACGTAAATACTTTATCACAATTCGCTTTAAATTCTCAAATATATTATTCGATTTGAAGGCTTGCGGGTATTGCAAGTCTTTGGGATTTTGAAGTTTCAATCTCGGGCAGATGTTTATTTGCATGTAAAATCCAGCGGTTTCTCGTCCACCAAAAGACCAGAACTATGCCCTTAAGGAGTGTTGTTGCGCTTATTGCCCACCAGATTCCGGTTACACCCATTTGCAGGTCAATTGCCAGGTAATATGCCAGCGGAATTCTCAGAATTGAAAGTGGCAGCGAAATAAATAATGTCGGCATCGTGTTGCCCGTACCTGAAAATGCCGCTCCCGCAATTATTTCCCAGCCCATAAATATCTCGAATACTGCACAAATCATCAAATATCTGCTTCCTTCGAAAACCACGTTTGCAGGTTGCTTGTACAAGGCATATATAAAAGGCGCACCAAAGAAAAAGAGCAGGCAGAAGAAAATGAGAATTATGTTTGTGTAACTTAGACAGATTTTAAATGATTCTTTCACCCGATCAAATTGCCTGGCTCCGATATTCTGCCCGACTAAAGTCGCAACCGCGGTTGCAAGTCCATGAGCAATGAAAAACGGAATCCCCTCAATTCGATGACCGATTGTAACCGCAGCCAGAGGTGCATCGCCAAACTTCGTTATTATCTTTGTTAGAAAAAGGTAAATGATTGAAAACCCCACACTAATTGACGCTACGGGCACTCCGATGTAAATAATCCTGCTGACACTTGGGAAAAAACCGAATTCTTTATGAAATTTAACTTTGTATTTTCGCCTGACGAAAAGGATGACAAAAGTTATTACAGCAACTATTTCAGCAAACAATGTTGCCCAGGCAGCACCCGCAACCCCAAGCTTCGGGAAAATCCATAACCCGTTAATCAAGAACGGATCGAGGGCAGCATTAATAACGTTTGCAACAATCATGACAATCATCGGACGAACAGCATCTCCGTCACCTCTGAAAATACTGTCCGCAGCAAGAGCGAACGTGAGAATCGGTGCACAATAGAAAATAATATTGAGATAACTCGATGCGCTTGCTTTTGCGAGAACACTTAGCTCCATGAAGTCAAGGGCGAAAGGAGTTAGTAACTTGCCAGCAATTAGAATGAAAATCCCCAGAAATCCCGAGAATATAAAGCTCATAAACGACTAATGTGCAATACCCTTCTGGTTTTTAGCACCTTTATTCTGCGAAATCATCGCTATTGTTGACGTGCTGATAATTGCGAAAAGGGAATACAAAAACCAGAGAATGAACGATGCTGCTCCGAAACCAGCGACCGTGGCGGTACTAAGGTTGGAGTCTTTGTACGCATTGGCAATCCAGTATGAGTCTGCCAGTTCAAACATAATCGCCGTTATCATCGAAATCATCGCAGGTATCGCCAGCTTCCACATCGCTTTTCGCAGGTTGCCGTGAGTGATTATGTTGAATTCATCTTTGGCTTCATCAGGCATGGGTTATCCGTTAATTAGCATTCTATAGGTGTAAAAACATATAATACAAAAAAGGAGATATCGCGTTACACGAATCTCCCATTGTTAATAAATTAAATCTGATTTTATTTCAGACTTCCATTCCAGGATTTGTCAAGCGAACGGTAAAAACCGGTTCCGTTTTGTGGTCCAGCATTGCTTAAACCACCTCCTGAAGCAGTAACGGTTATGATAAACTCACCGTCAGTACCATCTGTTTCGAATGTTAAGATGAAATCCACAGCATCGAAAAATTGCAGTGTTGTGAAAGCAGCAGAACTTAATTTAAGATCATCGAAAGATAAAACTAATCCATTGCCTTCATTCATCCCACTAATATTGTTGCTATGACCTGCTTTGTAAACTTCAACCGATCTTTTTAAAGATGAAGTGGCAGTAATAGCTTCAGACCATTTTGCGCCGTCAGTGAAGCCAAGATAAATCGGCATCGCAACAGATGCAAGTATTGCTGCCATTACCATCACAATTGCCAATTCGATAAGAGTAAAACCCTTTTTTGCGCGTGCGGAAATTGTTCGTTTCATTTGCTTAATCTCCATTCTGCATAATATTGAAGTATAATAAAAAAATAGAATTATGGAAGGAAAAAAACTTCAATTATTTTGCATTTGAAATTACGATTCAATTTTATTTGTAATTTACGCTGCCTTTCTAAGCATTCTCTTACTATCATTCTGTCAAGAAACATTTGTTGGCGTCATTCCTGCGAAATCGGTAGGACAGGCATCCTTGCCTGTCAAGAAAAGACTCACTTTCCTGTCATTCTGAGCATAGTGAAGAATCCATCTTTCTCTTGTCATTCGAGAGGATGAGACTACGGTCTTCAACCGTAGGTTAAATATTTCCGTGGAAACGCAACTCTTGTTTTTGTCATTGTGCTCAGAATGACAAGGGGTGTAGAGAATGTCATTCTTGCAAGAAAAATCATCATGGACAAAAAAGAGCAGCTGAAATGGCTTCAGCTACTCTCAGATATGCATTAACGATTACAGCTTATTACCTAAGGTCGCCTGTGTACGAACCGGCTGATGAATCGTATGTACCAGTACCACCAGGACCATTTAAACTCTGACCACCACCTGCAACTGCTGTACAAGTAACAGTGTATGTATCGGCAATTGGTGCAACATTGTCAACAACAGTCATTGTGAAGTCAGCTGCATCAAAGAACTGAAGCGTGCTAAAAGCATCATCAGCAAGTTTAAGTTCGACTAGAAGTGTCGATGCAGGTGCAAAACCATTTACAGCTGGTAAAGCTGCGAGCTCACCACTCATTTTTGCTTTGTAGGTATCAACTGACGCTTTGATTGTACCAACTGCGGTCTTCGCTTCTGACCATTTTGAATCATCAACGATACCATTGTAAATAGGTACTGCGACGGCTGCGAGAAGTGCTGCGATGACGATTACAATCGCCAATTCGATTAGTGTGAAACCTTTCATAGTTTCCTCCGT
>JAIOTL010000060.1 GCA_021106775.1 Planctomycetota bacterium
TGCGGGAAATTGACATTATTAATGAGTTATCCGCAAAAGTTTCGCTTGAGTTAATTGTCGATTCACAATTCTCAGCTAATTTTCTATCAGAAAAAATAATTAATAATGTAAATATTTGGATTGAAATCAATGCTGGGTACAACCGCTCAGGCGTTATAAGTGATGATATATCAGAAGTTGTACGAATTGCTGAAGTTTTACAGAATTCACCCAAATTGAAACTCAAAGGTATTCTGTCACATTTTGGAAACACATATTCCGCGAAAAGCCGTTATGAAATACAAACAATATACACAGAATCACTTAATAGGGTGCAAAAAGTTAGGAAAATTCTGATTTCTATATTCGGAGCAGAATTCTTGATTTCTGTTGGTGATAGCCCATCTTGCAGCATTTTGGAGGATTTAGGGCAGATAGATGAAATTCGACCAGGCAATTTTGTCTTTTATGATTTCATGCAGATTTCCCTTGGAACTTGTGCTGAGACTGACATCGCAGTTGCACTTGCTTGTCCCGTGATTTCAAAGAATTCTGGGCAAAACGAATTAGTTTTATACGGTGGTGCAATTCATCTGTCAAAAGAATACATTATTTACAAAAAGCAAAAATGCTTTGGAGCGATTGTAATAATTAGTGAAAACGGTTGGGGAAAAATCATCGATGATGCTTACATAAAATCAATCTCGCAAGAGCATGCGATCGTTCATGCTTCTAAGAATACACTACAAAGCTTTGAAATCGGAGACTTAGTCGGAGTTTTGCCTGTGCATTCATGTTTAACCGCCAATTTAATGGGTAAATATCTCAGCACCGATGGGAGAATCATTGAAATTGCCCAGTTCAGATAAAAGTATGTTATTGAGATAATGATTATGAAATATGGCGGGAACGTATAGGAATCGAACCTATCTGCCAGCTTGTGACCGACACAGCGGGTTTGAAGCCCGTGGAGTCCACCAGGTACCCTTTCGCTCCCGAATTCATTTGATATTAATTATTACTGGAGTAAAAGTCAACTACTTTCGAATGTTTACTTGAGCTTCAGAATCTGCGACTTGTATGCAGGGAGAAATTACTTGACAGCAAGTGCAGTTTCTGCTATGTATTATAGTCATGGAAGAAATTGCATGTGCGTCCGTAGCTCAGCTGGATAGAGCATCGGATTTCTAATCCGACGGTCGGGAGTTCGAATCTCTCCGGACGTGCCAGAGAATATAAGGGTTTAAGCGAATCAGCTTAAATCCTTTTTTTATTAAACCATTTCATAAACCATTTCATAAACCATTTCTAAGCGATTTTTAATTCATTTCTACCCACGTTAGTAAATTTTGCGATTTCTTTGAAAGTCTTAAAGATTAATGAATTCATAGTCTATTGATAATCAGTTTCATTTGGATGAAAAACTGGATTTGTGTTTTTTCGATATTAAGCGTTTGTGATTAAGCAATATTTTCGAGGAGACAAAATACAATTCACAGATTAATTCTGGATCATAAGTTTTATTTTAGTTCACATTAGAAATAAGATCTATTTTTAAATTCTGAGTTCATGCCATCTTAAATTTATTATCAATCGAATATTCTCAAATACTACATTTTTTGCTTGTATAATGATTCGATTCACTCTACTGCGATAAAATCGCTTGTTATGAAATGCAAGTTGAAAATTGAAAATGAAGCATAATCCCCTTAGCAAGCAAAAGAATAAACGCTTAATGATATTTATTAGTGAAGTCGAATCTTGCTTAAACTCGAAGTCTAAATTTCTGTAACATCAGTAATAACAAGAAGTTATGATGTATTATGCTCCTATTATACTACGTATATAACATAAGCAAATAGTATTCAAGGATAATAATACGAAGGGAAGTATTAAGTGTTACCAAAACAAGGAGTGTAATATGAATGAAAAAAACTCGAAAGTCAAAATTTCTCATCATTATTGGTACATAATTTTTTTTCAAATTTGTATAAGATTAGTAATAGTAAGGAGTTATAATGTTTTTCAGGTAGTTAATATACTATGTATATAATATGAGCAAATAATAGTCACTGTATACTACTCGAAGTGAAAGATTAAGTATAACCAAAATATGGAGTGTAATATGAATGAAAAAATTGAAGATGAAATTGCTCTAACCAACAATATCAAAGAAAGGTCTGGAAAAACATTGCTTTCTTTACAGGAAGCTTCAAACTTATTGGGCATTTCTATTCAAACATTAAGACGTGGAATAATCCGAAGACAAATATCTACAATTCAAACAAGCCCAAATGGCGAATATTGGATTACTCCCAGATCTTTAGCAAAGTTCCTTATTAGAAAGATTCCGAGATGAGTAATTGAAATATGAATGCATTAAATATTTCAAGGATTTAAAAATAACTTAATGGAAAATTCAATGCTGTATTGGATTTCATTTTATAAATCATTATTTGGAGGTGTCAAATGACATAACATTTTGAAGATGTGTATCTGGATGTTTACGACAATGACTATTTTGAAGATATTTTGGACAAAATGCATCCACGCTTAGAGTTTTACTTAATTGATGCTAGTCAAGCATTCGACTTAAAATTGAGGATTGTTTCTCCTTCTGGAAACTTGCTTGATAAGCTGGAAATAACTTCAGCTTTTTGTAGCCTTGAAATTATTGATAAATGGGAAAAAGAACCTGAAGAGTTCAAAAAGGCAAATCCGAGGATTAATACGATAAACAATGATTTTTTCATGTTTCACCTCATAAAACTGTACGAAACATGTTATAAGTATAAATATATTTCAAGTTAAATGATTATGGGGTTGGGGTAGCATTTCTATTCACAATTTAACCTATATTTTAACATTTACGATTGAAATTGGTTTGTAATAAATATTTTTTCCTTCAAAACTATATTGTATAAGCGATGCGACACAACCTATTAAAAAAACATCTACGCAAACTCATCAAGGTTCACTAAGCCCATTAAATCCCAAGGAGTAATAATTCCAAGAGGCTTTTCATTTGGCTTGCCGGAATGAGTAACCAATATGCAATTCAACCGAGCAATACCTTTTTGAATCGTTTTTTCAAACAACTCTATTGCCAATTCAACAGGATCATTTCGCGACAAATATCCACATTCCTCGTTGTCTTCAAATGGAAGAGCATCACCTACGATTGCATTTTCCAAATCTACAAGCCCAACCTTATCATTACTTCTTAACCAACTGATAATTCCCTCAGAAGATAATATTCGATAGTTACCGTTCTCAAAAACCACAACCTGTGAGAAATCGTTTCTATCCATGTAACTCAAACATGAAGTTAGTGTTTCAACCAATTCAAAGAACCTGAGATGAGAATTTTGAAATTTCGGGATAAGCTTCTGTGGGTTGATAATCGCTTCAAGTAAATTTTTCAGGATATCCAAGGTTTCTTCGCGAGGATCTGCAATAATTTTAAGTGGATATATAGGGTCATGCACGATAGCATTTCGCAGATTAGAAAGACTTTTTAGATTACTTCGATTGCGTCGAACAACATAATCCTTTTTTGCAACTAAATCTACTAATCGATGGAAGGTGATATAATCCTCAGTGTTGATTTTATGCCTTAGTGTTGACTCAAGCTCATTAAACAATTTTATAAATTCATCACCCTGTCTTATTTTTTTTTGTTTCATTAATCCCTCTAGGAAGTCGAAATAGAATTCGTTAACACATCTGTTTATATTACTATATCAAAACTATGCAAAGAATGTTACTGTTAAACTTAAACTCATATCTTTATCTATCAATACTGTTATCATCTTTTCTGACATCTTATTGTACATAACTATTGTAGTTTTTCTTAGAAAGTTTGAGCATCAATTCCTTTTCGAGAAAAGTTAAATTTACACTAATATTGACATGAAGATTTCTTGAGATAATACCCTTAGGTCGAAATCGTTTCTATGATGAATATATTGCTTCTAAAATTGCTCATTCCATAACCTTAACTGAGGATTATATATCCCTGACTTTCTTATTTCAACAAAATGTGAATCGTAAAATACATGAACTACGTTGGATTTTCAATAGGATTTGAAAGTAAAGCACAAGAGCGATTAAAAATGTAATCAATAAAAGGACCAATGCTGATTTGCTTTAAACCTTGATGTACTCTGGCAGCGGAAAGACGATTCGAACGCCCAACCGGCGATTTTGGTGACCTATAATAAAATAGAATGTTAAAATTACAAATGCAGATTTTTTACTCGTATGCATTTGCGCCTAGTTTACTGTTTCGCTTTGATTCAGTGTTTTAGAGCAAAATATTCCATGAATGACATTGCATCTAAATCAGTCGCCATTTGGCTGTAATGAAAAGTTTCACAGAGAGCCAAACAAAATTATAATGTCTGAGTAGATGTTAGAAAAACCCGATTTATGGCTCGATGATTAATTAATGATTATAATCACTATGATCAGCTTCCAACATTTCCTTCAAGCATTCCTCACTACATGCAAGCATTTTCATACCTTCCAGCTCAAACGAAATCATTTTGGATTTTTGCAATACTTTACCACAATCACATTTTGCTGTTGAGGATTCTGGTTTTTTTCGCCACATGACGTTAGAACCAAGTATATAACAGCAATTGTGCAAATAAGAATTGATGGAGTGAGTTTAGATTTCATAAATCCTCCTTTTGGATAAAACTAAAGAGTTGAATCAATTTTATGTTTGATAACTAATTTTTGACACGATTTCTTACTAAACATCCAGAACAACGCTGGACGCAAAAAAAACTCGAATAA
>JAIOTL010000303.1 GCA_021106775.1 Planctomycetota bacterium
AATTCAGTTTCAACCTGAACTCTCTCTTTATCGCCACCGGACATACGATTGCGAAGGTTCGAACCACCGATAATTGCTAACATGAATCAACCTTTCACATTGTGTATAAAAATTAAAAAAAGAATTTTAGACAATTATAGCGAGATATGTATAAATTATAGTAACCGAAAACTCGAAATTAATAAAAATGGCAAAGAAATCAGAATCAACTGCTGTATATTTAAGGTCTAATCCAGAAAATCGCAGCATAAGCTTGGAACAGGCGGAGAAAAAGCTTATCAGCCACTTGAATTCTCATGGAATACAAAATATTCAAGTGTACAGGGATACGACTTTTAAGAAATCAATGAAAACATCTCGAAAAGGGATTTTTTCATTACTTGATGATATTGCCACTAAAAAAATCAGTGAGCTCTGGCTTTATTCCATTCAAGACATTATTTTCGATGGTGAACTCGGAAAACAGATTCTCAGAGAGCTGGTTGACTCCAAAATTGAGACATTTTCACTGAATGAATCGCAAGACACTATGAAGCGATTAACTTATCAGATAATTACAACATCGGCAGCAGCTCGAAAATCAAATACGACAAAGTTGAAATCTCTTGAAAAAGGTAAAGCACCTGCTGGCAGAGCACCGTTTGGGTACAAACGTGTAAAAACAAAAGGTGAATCCACAACCAAGCTTATTGTGGATGAAAAAGAATCTGAAGTTATCAAGAAAATTTTTAACGATTATCTAACTCATAAATCGATGGCTAAAGTTGCAGAATCATTAAGCAAGGCTAAAATTCCTGCACCTGCTGGCTCAAACTGGTCACGCGCTTCTGTTGCCTGGATTCTCGGCAATGATATTTATATTGGGATTGTAAAATATGCCAACAAAAAACATAAGGGCGAGCATAAGGCACTCATCGATGAGAAAACATTTGAGGAAGTTCAGAAACTCAGGACAAAAAATCGTAGGGCATCAGTAAGAAAAACCACAAAAAAAAGTTACTCTTTTGATAATGACCTTGCTGAAGTCTCTTTCAGCAAACTCGCAGACGCAATCGACATCGAAGATAAGCTGATTGATGCTGATGATAACGGTGGTATCACGAAAACGATGACTCCAAACGAGCTTCGCGACAGGTTTAATGAAGATAAGAAGTAAGAAGCACAATCTATAAAATTTTCTCAAAATTGTTACATGCATAATAAATTCCAGTAGTTATACACATATAATGGTTTGTGTATCATTCCTTCGAAGGCTGTGAACGAATTTATTTAAGTGCGCATTATGCAGGTTTAAATAGCTTCACATCATCACGTTCCGTTTAGAATAACAATAAAGTGCAAACTTTAGCTAAACATGAAAATTATAAAATCGTTGATTGTCAACACTAATCAATTATAATTATAAATGTGGGGATAAGAAAAATTGTTGAATGGGTGAATTTAAAGAGTAGCAAATATTGTTATTGTACGGTTTGTATTATGTTGTTTTTTGTTTTTATAATGGTTTCTGTGGGGTATGTGCAGGAGAAGCAACAAACACAGCAGGAATATTATGATGAGGAAGACGAGCAGGCGTTTGAGGAGATAAAAAAAGAGTGTTCGCTCAGCATAAACGGCAGCTTGCTTAGTTATGTGCAATTCCTGAAGGACTATCCAGATAGTAAACTTGCTCCTGAAGTCAAACTCTGGGTCGAAATCCTCAAAGGCAATTACGACAACTACGAAAACCTCACTGTCCTCACAAAGTCTGTAGCAAAAGTTGAAGTTTCCTCAATGGTAAACATTGCAGCATCAGCACCACTTTTAGCAATCTTTGGAGAACCTGTTAAATGTAAATCTGCAGTTCCTATATTCTCAATCGTAAAAATTAATTCCATTTTATCGACAAATGAAGTATATTAAGTATATATAACATTTCCATTAATCAGGGAGAAACATGAAAGTCCTCAATTGTTTTTCTAAATCTATAGTTCTTTCGATGCTGCTTTTCTTACTACTTTGTTGTTTTGCATGCGATGATGAACAAAAACCGAAAAGCGAAATCACTGTCCTTCAAAATTCAGTAAACATAAAGAACATATCAGGGACGTACGACTTTGGCTACATGGATTTAGATTCGAATAGCCCGGCAATTGTATTTCACATCCGGAATGTAGGCGATGCGGATTTGTTGTTAGACGCCAGATACATGATTACTGTTACTGGGTCTGATTCGACTAATTTCATTGTTGACGATTCAATGACTTTTCCGACAATCGTGCCAGAAGCATTAACTTTTTTCAATGTAAAATTTGCCCAGAATAGCCCCGGCAAAAAAACCGCGATAATCTCAATTGCAAACAATGATAAAAATAAAAATCCATTCACGTTTTCCGTTACCGGCGAAGGTTACTCAATCTACAGCTGGACGAAGACAATAGATAGTTCATATCCTACTTCAGTATCATCAATGAAAAAAGATTCATCCGGAAATCTGTATGTTATGGGTAGATTTACTGATTCGGTTGATTTCGGCGCGGATTTCGGTGTCAGTGACATTAAAACTTGTAGTGGAGATATAGATATATATGTAACCAAAATTCTGGCAAACGAATCATACGGATGGACAAAACGAATTGGTGGAGATGGGTGGGATGAAGGAAACTGTATTGCAATCGATTCCAATGGCAATGTCTATATAACAGGCCATTTCCAAGGTAGTGTCGATTTTGGTGAAGATTTTGGAGTTTCAGACATAAAAACTTCTGTGGATTGGATGGATATTTTTGTTACGAAGATACTGTCAAATGGAGATTATTCTTGGACCAAAGTTTTTGGCAGTAAAGACTGGGATTCCGGACAATCTATTGCATGCGACTCGAATGACAATGTCTATTTTACAAGCATTTTTAGAGATTCAATCGATTTTGGTGCTCCGTTTGGTGTGTCGGATGTTAAAACCGCAGTTTATTCGCGCAATACAGCAATAACGAAATTTGATGCCAATGGTGATTACGCCTGGACTAGAAAATTGAAAGGTAGTGCTTGGGCACCAATAGCTTTTGATTCTCAAGAAAACATTTACATTGCAGGTAGTTTCTATGGTACTGTAAATTTTGGTGAAGATTTTGGTATCACCGACATTAAAATTAGTACTGGTCAGAACATATTTATTTCTAAAATTGCTCCTGACGGTTCATATGGCTTGACAAAGAGAATTGGTGGCAATGATGAGCTTTCATTAAACTCGATTGTGCTGGATTCATCAGACAATATATATTTATCAGGTTGCTTTGAAGGTTCAGTAAATTTTGGTGAAGACTTTGGTGAAAATGATATTAGAACAACAGAACCTCCTGAACATATATATGACCGCAATCCCGATATTTTTATTATGAAAATTAATTCCGACGTTTCGTATGGATGGGTAAAACAATTCGGAAGTTACAGAAGTGAAAATGAGAATGCAGTTGCTATCGACAGCGAAGATAATATTTATGTTGCCGGTCATTTCTATGAGACAATTGATTTTGGAAAAGATTTCGGTGTAAGTGATGTAAAAGCAGTAATTCCTTCCAACTATAATCTGTTTTTAACGAAAATTACTTCAGATTGCTCTTATTGCTGGACAAAAACTATAGGAGGAAGTGCTGGTGACGTTGCATTTGAATCTTTATTAATTGACTCAAAAAGTAACATTTATATTGCTGGAGCTTTTACTGACACAGTCGATTTTGGTGAACCCTTTGGTGTAACCGACCCAAAAACATCTGTTGGTCAACATGGTTACGATATTTTTCTTATGAAATTGATAAAAAAATAGTTTTACGCTTGAGTTTTAATTGATTCTGCTTTCGATTGCCGTCCATCTTCTTGCTTATGAAACAATGTATGAATTGGTCTTTACTGCTTCGGTTTTAGTA
>JAIOTL010000424.1 GCA_021106775.1 Planctomycetota bacterium
AAAAATTAATCGTAGCCTGTTCCGAGCTGCTCGATTTAATGGCTCTTGACAATTTGCGATTTTCACTCGACCTCGAAGTGGCAAATGCCCTTGCAACTCCAAAATCTGTTGACGATGCCTTCAAAATATTCTACGAAGGCATGGACCCTGAGATGAAGGATATTTACAACGCAAGCTCGGAAGGTGATGTACAATTCGTACGTGAGGACCTCGATAAGGACACCCATTCTGCCGAGGCAGAGGACAGCAACCTTATTAAGCTTGTGAACATGATTATCTCGGAAGCTATCAAACAACGCGCCTCAGATATTCACATTGAACCAATGGAAAGAAGATTGCGCGTCCGTTACCGAATTGACGGTATCTGCCATGAAATCGATCCTCCGCCAAAGCGTCTACAAGGTCCTATCCTGGCGCGTGTCAAAATTATGTCAGAAATGGATATTGCAGAAAAACGAAAGACTCAGGATGGTCGTATCCGCATGATTATGCAGGGTCGCGATATCGACTTTCGAGTTTCAGCCCTTCCTGCACGTCACGGCGAATCTATCGTGCTTCGTATTCTTGACAAGCAAAAGGCACTTGTGGATATTGAGGAACTCGGTTTTCATCCTTCTGACCACGTCCGTTTTAATGCAATTATCAAACGCCCTAATGGTGTTTTTCTTGTTACCGGTCCAACGGGTTCCGGCAAGACAACGACGCTTTATGCTGCTCTTAAAAACCTGAACCAATCTGACGTCAAAATTATCACGGCGGAAAACCCGGTGGAATATAACATCACGGGTATCAACCAATGTCAGGTAAATCATAGAATCGGGCTAGATTTTGGTCGAATTTTGCGTGCTATGCTTCGTCAGGCTCCGAATATCATTCTCGTGGGCGAGATTCGTGACCGTGAAACTGCGGATATTGCGGTTCAGGCAGCGTTGACCGGTCACCTTGTGTTCAGCACGTTGCATACGAATGATGCACCCGGTGCTATCACGCGTCTTATCGATATGGGTGTAAAACCTTTCCTTGTTGCAACCGCTATCCAGGCGATTATGGCACAACGTCTTGTGCGCAGGCTTTGCCCTGAATGTCGGGAAGTTGTTACTCCGGAAGAAGTTCAGCTCAAAATGATTGGGCTGGATATTGAAGACCTTGGCGGACGACCGGTTTACGGACCTCTGGGATGCTCAAGCTGCAAAAACACAGGTTACAAGGGTCGTATCGGCATTTTTGAGATGCTCGAAATGTCACCCGGGTTGCGCGAGCTTGCATTTAACAAAGCATCATCGGTTAAGCTGATGCAGGAAGCGCGTATGTCCGGCGGAATGCTCACGCTGCAGGAAGACGGCGTCCGCAAATATCTCAACGGACAAACCTCTTTTGGCGAACTATTAAGAGCCACCCACCGCGATGACCTCTAATATTTTTATGTTATAACATTCTCTGCAAAACCACAAATTCGGGGAAGACTCAAACAGGAACAGAAATAAAAAGCAGGTTTGCCTGCCTGTCGGTAAAATGTTGTGCTAGCAAAAAAGAACATGCACGATATATTTGAAAATATTTTTACCACGAAATACACGAAAAGCACGAAAGTAAATAGTATCTCAATTTGGAGGTAAATATGTTGTGTAGATTGATAATATTCAATGCACTTATCATATTCTTTTTATCGTTATTAATTAGCTGTAAAGTGAAACCACATTCAATTGAAGTACAAACATCAAAAAAAGTTGAAAATAATGATGATAAACAAAATTTACATGTTAATACCTCGGAAATTGCAGACATTGAAAAAGACGAAAAGAAACGAATTAAAAAATTGATATATGATTTAGGTTCACCGGATAAAATGGTTGCATCCAATGCAATAATTGAATTAAGAAAAATCGGAAGAACTGTTGTGCCAGAATTGCTAATTGCTTTAACAAACGAAAATAATTTTCTTCAAAGGATTAGGACAGCAAATGCCTTAGGGATGTTTAGAGATAGTCGTGCAATAAAACCACTTATTGAAGCTCTCTCAGACGAATGTGATGAAGTAAAAGAAGCTAGTATGATGTCGTTTTCTATAATGTTGTCGAATCCAGAATTAATCGAAGATGTGAAGACTGCAGTTCCCGCCGTGATAAACGCATTAAATGACGATAATTATTTAGTCCGTTTGACTGCCGTCGGAACTTTGAGAGAGATTGGTGATGAAAGAGCCATTAAGCCATTGGAAAAGTTGATTATAAACGAACCTGAAGTGTGTGTTAAAGAATCAGCCTTGAATGCGTTGAAAGTGTTAAGAGAAAGTAAACAGAATAAACAGAAATGAGATGTTCCTCACCAGCTATTCGGGTTTGTATTTGTTCTTGTAAACTTTATAAAGTTTTGTGCGAATCGACATTGTTTCTTTGTATAGTTTTTCCCAATTGTTGGGGTCAGGCGAAGGTTTTTTACTATCAGCATCTACGTATGGGTAATCGACTTCTTCGGGGTTATTCGCATGTAGCTGGGCAAGCTGATTCGTTGCTGACTTGATAAAATCCTCAAACTTTTCTGCATTGATGAAATCGAACATTGCTTCAAAAGTTGTTGAATAAAGAGGCATTAAAAATGTCCGCTTTCCGGTGTCATCTATCCCCCAATAACCTGCATCTTCGGGCTTTCCATCTAACATTGCAGTCCCGAAAATCTTTCTGAATTTCGTTTTTATCGTCTTAATTGCATTCGACCATCTGCCCTGAAACCGCGCAATCCATATTTCGCGATTCCAATCGCCCTTCTTGCAACTGCCAACGTATCCGCCCTTGATGAGTCTGTCTATTTCGTAATATTCAATGATTTCTTTTGCTTTTTTGCCTATTTTAGTGAGATATTTCTCATCAGGCTGCCAATTCGGGGTGCAGAATTTCAGCGTCCAGTATATTTCGGTATAAAGCGAGCGAATATCCTTCGATAAATTATTAAACTGCTCTTTGCATACATTGGTGAATTTCGTAGTGTAATCCTGAATTGACTTAACGTTCTTGATTTCAGTATTGTATTTGGCAATTAACTCTTTTTGAGTTTTCTCGTAGAATTTTATCTCAAACATCAGTCTCTCAATGTACATTTTCATTCTTCCAAGTGTTAGCGTGCTTTCCGTACCTTTCTTCTGTTCAATTTCACTGATAACTCTTTTAAGCTCTTTCTGAATTTCTTCCTTATCCTCGATTAGTTGAACAGTTTTTTGAATAAACTCCATTTCCAATATATTTACAAGCTTATATCTGCCATTAACGAGTTCACCAACAGAGAAAATTCCATCATACAGAATTACCGGTACATCAGTTGTCGAATACCGCTTTCGAATGACAAATGTGCCTTCCTCATCGCCAAATTCAAAATTCTCATTCCATATATCATTTTTTATGTCACCAAGCTCAGCAAGTGTGATGTAAATGTTGACTTTGTAGTATCCCGGCAAAATCGTCGTTTTCTTGCTAAACTTCGGAAACTCTACAACCGCTTTCCCATCATTTTTGCCTGATGCTATAAAATCAACAGTTTGAAAAGGTGTTTGCTCTGTCATCAAGGAAAATTCAGCTTTCCCTTTGATATCTTTTGTCAATCTTCTAAATGTCTTAACTTCGCTGTCCCTCTTTTCATCAACCTTGATTATTTTTCCGTCTTTATCAAGCCCGACCCAGAATATCAGTTGCACTTCAAGCTTGAAATATCTTTCTTCCTCGGTCTCTGCAATGTTAAAATCAAGTATATTAATTTGCGCCCTGGCAGGGAAAATGTCAGGAACAGGAATTGCAGGTGGTGCATATTCAATTGAATCTGCATAGACTAAAACCGAGCATAAAACAATAATGAGCAGTATTTTATTCATATGTTTCTTATTAAGCATGATTCCTCCACAATTTTTAGAAAAACAGTTTTCGATTATCTATGAAACAATTCATAACCATTTATGATTGATAATTTAAGTAAATTTCTTCCCAATTATAAACATGATAATATTAATTCTTCCCTGCAATTATGATTCAAGTTATAATCTGTGAAATACTTGATGTTTTGAAAGATGTTATGAAAAATAGAAATATGCAGATTTTTGAAATGGTTTTGAAAGAAGACTTGGTTTCGCTTTCTGATTTGCAAATGTGCTGGGAGGCTGCAAATCAAGACCTTCGATTCGCTCAACATAAAGACCTTGCCAAAGTTATTGTTGCCAAGAAATTTCTGACGAAAGAGGAATGCACCATAATCACAAACAAAATTGATAATATAATTATTGCGGAACCTGAGAACACCGATAAATTCTTTAAACGAATGCAAGAATTGAGTAACAGACTTGAGAAAATCAAGTTTAAGAAAGCGACGCAGAAGATTGATGGTGTCTCTAATTTTAAAATCAAACCTGTTACTGATAAATTGGCGCGAACAGCTGATTCTGGGGATTTAGGGGCTGGCGAAACGAAGATTAAGCTCAAGGCTGATACTCATGAACAAAACATAGGCGATAAAGACCTTGATGAGGTAAAATCGAAGGTTAACAAGGTGATTTCGCAATTTTCAATTGACGAAGAAAAGCTTGATATTGATTCAGAACCGGTTTCGAAGAAATCTAACAAAACATTATATGTTGTTGGTATTATTGTACTTCTGGCGATAATCCTTGGCGCAATATTTTTCACAGATATTTTGATATAGGTTTGTCAGAACAATTTAATTTACGATACCAGCGGTTGAGATTGTGATTCGCTTGGTCTGCTTGGTTTTCTGGTTGCGAATTAATATCATGACACTATTGCGATGATATGCAGGGTCAAGAAACCCATCCGGTCCAAAATGAACCCAAATTTTTCCGAAGCTGTATGATTCCGAAATACCACCAGGATTGTACATGTCCTCCTCGACACTGAATTCACCGAATTCGCCAAACATTCGAATATCAGGCATAAGCTGAATTGTCTCACTCGCCTGAATCTCACCAATTTGCAAATTGTCAATCAGCCCGAAGAAAGATTCACCACCACCTGCCGAACCACCGATTGTGAATTCCATCTGGTAAACCGGCAGAAAAAAAGAGTCAAGAGCAAGAGCTTTTTCCGTCTGCACCTCCGCGGTTGGTTTTTCTTCGATTTCAATCCTTTCAAGTTCTTCACCGAGGAATGGCTCAAGTAGAACGCCGTCAAGCGAAATGCGCATACCGAGGTTGCTAAAAGTCATTTCTACGTGATGCCATTTATCCAAAGTTATGCGCTGACGTGTGTAAATATCGATATCCGATTGTTGAGAATCTGGAAAACCAACCACAGACTTGTTTTTGTGAATGAGCTGACCGAGAAATGAACCGCCGGCAAATAAAGTGCCTTCGTCTGAAATCGCCAGATAAAGCGAACTGCCTTTTGCAACAAGAATCATCGGATTTTGAGGATATTTTTCGATTTTGAAATCACATGATACTGAAATCCCTCTTGAACAATCGAAAACCTGATTATATGGAATCTTCAGATATCCCGGTCGTGGGTCGCTTTTTCCACCTGTTGGAGCGTTGAAAATGAGGCAATTGCCATCTTTCCCGCTGAATGGCAAAACCCTCACATTATTTACCGCTGATGCTTTTAATATTGAACCTGGACCTGCGATGTTGAACGACGACACGTTGAAGCTGTCAGTCCTGCTTCCAGTTGAATCCCTGTCTTCGAAATGTAAATATGCAATTGGTCTACGCAGATAACTTAGAACTTGATTATTGATGATGTCAAATGCCACTTCTACCCTCTGGTTTCGTGAAAGTGCCGTGTTTCTTGCGCGTGCGAGTATGCTCTTAATCTCGAAAGTCTGTGCGGTAGTTTGATTTACCTTTCCTGCACGATTGAAAAGCGCTACCCCCCCGCCGATAACAACGCTCATTAACGCTACAACGACCATGATTTCTATTAGTGTTAACCCAGATTTGCGCATTATTGATGCCTTTCATATAACATTGTGCATCATTGGTATCTCGAACATTTCATCTGCTGTATTGTAAAACATTTGAGCGAATAATAAAATTATATCGTTTTTTCCTCCTTTTAAGATTTTTACCACTGAAGCAGGTAAACCTACCTCAGTGGTCTCTTTGTCTTCGTGGCTAAAATCTTTGTAAGAAGGCGCAAGGCATCAATTTAGCGATAGTTAGCATTTTGCAGGCGTTATTCAGGTAAATTCGCTATACTTTGCTATTCATTTGGTATGAAATCGATTCAGCACAAAATATGGACGAACTGCAATCATACAACTGCTTGTATAATGCTATTTCAC
>JAIOTL010000379.1 GCA_021106775.1 Planctomycetota bacterium
AACGAATTTGACGAGTTGCTTGCTGAAATTAAGTTCATTGTTTTTCAATTGATTGAAGAGCCAATGAAGCAGAAATCGATTATTGGAAGCGATAATCGAGCACAGCTTTTAGCAGCAGATGCAGATTTTAATAGTGAACTAACCATTTCATACTTTGACGACCCGAAAACCTTCAATCCGATAACATCAAGCGAATCACAGTTTTCACGACTGATAAGCTGGGTAAACGATAAACTCTGCATGCGCGACCCGAAAGACCCAGACAACTACATCGGCTTGCTGGCTGAGAAGGTCGCAATCACGGATGATTACAAATGCTATACTTTCTGGTTAAAGCCGGGTGTCAAATGGAACAAACCTCAGCTTGATTCAAATACACCAATACAAGATTGGCTCAAAAATTCTGACCGCGAAGTAACCGCAGAGGATTTCGCTTTCACACTTTCCATGATTTATAATCCAGCGGTTCAATGCGACCATATCAGAAATTATTATCTTGATTCCAAAGGCAGACAGAATGCGAAGATAATAATAATCAACAGATATCTTTTTCAGATTATCTGGGGTACGAAAACGTATCAGAGCAAGGTTTTCAGCATGGAAATGTATCCGTGGCCTAAGTTTATCTATGGTGTAGATGAGTTTGGCAATCCGTATGATGAAGCGTCAATCGGCAAAATGTTCAATGACCTTTGGCTTTCAATGAGTGGAAATATTGTCGGATGCGGACCGTATATCCTATCGAGATATAGGAAAGCGGAGGAAATGCACTTCATTCGCAACGAAAACTATCATTCAGTTTTACCGCCGGTTAAAAAGCTTGTATGCAAGATTCTCAGCGAAAACACTCTGATTTATCGTACTTTCAAGGAAAAAAAGTTAGATTTGCATACATTAACGCCTACTGATTGGAAGCGTGATGTGCGCGACAACAAAGACCCGAATTGGCACTTCAACAATGGTGATATCAATAAAGAAGAATACACAAGCAGTAGTTACACGTATATCGGGTGGAATAACGAAAACCCGCTTTTTACCGACCCGAAAGTCCGCAGAGCTATGACGCATGCATTTAATCGTGAGAAATTCGTCAAAAACGTTTATTATAACATGGCGAGTGTTGTTACAGGCAATTTGTGGAACGAATCGCCTTTTTACGACCACTCGATTAAACCGTACAAATTCGATCTTCAGAAAGCATCCGAGCTTCTTGACGAAGCAGGCTGGACAATTAAAGAAGGTAATACTCTGCGTTCAAAGATAATTGACGGCGAAGAGAAGTTTTTCTCGTTTGTAATGGTTATTGTGGATGGTTCTGATGAGTATTTGACGACAGCAAAGATATTTTCGGAGGATTTGAAGGAAATCGGCATTGATATGACTCCGAAACCGACGAAATGGTCGGCAATGCTTCGAGCAATGGATGACGGCGACTTTGAAGCGATTGTACTCGGTTGGGCATTGTCGTATGACCCTGATCCATGGCAGATTTGGCATTCTTCCGAAGCTGACAAACCGCGCTCAAGCAATTATATCAACTTCCGCAACGAGAAAGCGGACAAGATTATCGAGGAATTGCGTGTTACATTCGATATGGATGAGAGAATCCGATTGTGCCATGAATTTCATCAGCTTATGCATGAACTTCAGCCTTACACCTTCTTTATTTCGCGCAAAAGTGTTGGTGCGAGTTGGAAATGGGTGAAGAATTTCACCTTTGGCAGGCTTTATCCGCGCACATACAGATTCCCGCTGCACACCCTTACCCACTAGCGCCTAATACAGTGTAACAATTATTTAAGGAAATGGTGGAACAGGCATCCCTGCCTGTTTATATCCCTCGTTCCCAAACTCTGTTTGGTAACGCACTTACTCGCGAATTTGCATTATTTCCACAGAAATATTTAGCCTGCGGTCGAAGACCGTAGGTTTTATTCGCGACACCACCGACTTTGATTGTTCGAGGAAATATCCCCCCCCCCCGTTTTCAACGAAGGGCTAAATATTTACGTGGTTACCCTCGCTGAATGTTGGATTTGGATCTTCATTATCTGTACGCATATTATAATACTCTAATCTCACATAACCAAAATTAATAGTAATTATTCAACAACGTCAAACTCTATAGTGTTTGAGTCAATGAATTCATTGTTGTTTTCTATTTCTTTTTTGAGAAAGACTTTAAATGTGTATTTCCCTGTGTTGTTAATAATTCCAAAGTGCTGTATATTATTTTCATAACTAATAATAGCATTTGGACTTATATTGATCTCAATCGATAGAGGTAGTCTATTAGTCAAAGGAAATAAAGGTATTCCACGCTCATCTTTTAATACGAATAAGAAATAGCAATTTTGTGATGAATGATAATACAATGTTTTAAGTCTAATTATTTTATCGGATTTGTTTCTTATCACGGTATAGATAATAACCGGTTCACCAAGTTTATATTTCTTTTTCGCAGCGAAAATATTTACTCTAAGCCCTTCCACAATTGGAGTTTCGATTTCAGGCGGCATGATATTCATATTGATATTATTACTGTCATTCTCGTTATTCTTATCGGAAGTTTCAATATTGCTTTTAACATCCATATTATTATTCACATAATTACTCTTATCACTTATATCGTTGCTCTTAATATTGTTCTCATCAATAGGTGATTCATTAATCTTGCCATTGCTGCTACATGAAAACTGACATAGAGCAAAAACAAGCACAAATACTG
>JAIOTL010000206.1 GCA_021106775.1 Planctomycetota bacterium
TAAAACCTTTATTTGTCTGTTTATGCATAATTCACCTCGTATATTTTACTCACCAATGAATTTATTATAATCGGTATTTTTATATCGTTCGGACTTTGTTCTGCCCGTATTGGGATTTATGTCAATTATCATTGTATCGTCGCCGTTTGTCAGCCAGATATCAGCATCGGGGTCTTCTTCGTCTTCGATGAAAAAACCCGGAATATTCTCTCTGCCGATGATTTCCAGATGACCGTTTGGCATAAATACCACCATATATAATCGTTCTGCCCATCTACCTGGTAAACTTAACAAGTTGTAATAATCTTTGCAAATGACGTTTATCCGGTCAGCATATGGCGTAGTGGATGGAATCGTCGAATAAGACTCTACTTCGTTCATAATCCAAGGTTCGTTGAACCACAAACCTTTTGGGATTTTTAGTGGGTCATCAATTTCGAGTACATCCCAATTGCTTTCTTCTTCTTCGTTTCTCTCAACGATAAAAGCTTGCAACATCGGGGGTTTGAGTTTATCTTCCTCATCTTCGTCAACTGAAGTCGGATCCATGTGCCAGTGTTCGAACACGAGAAATATAGGTTTTCCGCTTGCTGACGCCTTTGCACGATATTTCAGGAACGCTCCTTGAATAAGGTCAGAACCGCCGCCAAGTGATCTGCTCATGGTCATTGCCGAATAAATCGGTACACCAAGCGCAATCACGAGACCGATGATACCCATTACCATCATAACTTCTATCAATGTAAAACCATGTTTTCTTCTGTACACGATTTCCCTCCGTTCTATTGCTATTTTCAGTTGTCCAGCCTTGCTGGTTTAAGTTTTTAACACAGTCAGTAGGACAGTTTTTAATAACTTGCAATTTCTATGCCAAACAAACTTCAAACTTATCTTTCGTTGATGAACCAGTTAGTGATATCGTCATTTTTTGTTTCCCCAGACTCGTTGAACGGGTCATTAAGTTCGGATTCCCATTCATTTTCACGTGTAGGGTCTTCACTAACATTATTCGAGCCTGAAGACCATATATCTGGTTTCGGGTTCATCTTAGCCATGTGGTTAAAACCGTAATCTTCCTTCCAATTCTGGTGTTTTTCTGAATCAATATTTTTGTCCGAATGATTCATTCCAGGAAATTTATAATAAAAGGGAAATCCCCAAGCATCGACAAAAGCAGTATAAGCAGTAATTGTTCGACCGCTATCACCGTCCTCATGAACTTCTTCGTTAAGAATTTCGCTTACCTCCTCATTCGTTAAAATTGCACTTATAATGCCGTAATCTTTCAGATATTCTTCGATTTCTTTATCGGTTGGAAAAAGCATCAGTCTTAGGAATTCGCCACCTGTCATATCAACAACGTTTGCGCTTTCTTCTTCAAATTCGATTCTCAAGCCTGCAAACTCTTCTCGTCTGGGATATCCAATGCCACTTGCGCCGGCAGCGACATTTTCTCTTTGGCTGAATTTTTGCACGAACCGATTTAGCCCATCCTCTATAATTTTGATTCTTCTGTCGGTTGTACGGACTTTTGCTGGTTCAATTGTTCCGATAATTGCAACGATGAGAATTGCAGCAAGAATCGCGATAATTGACACAACGATTAAAACCTCAATTAGAGTAAATCCTTTTTTCTCCATGGTTTCCTCATTTTGTAAATTTTATAATATTTTTTCCTTGTTAATTTTATATTGATTTTGGCTATGCTCGATTCAGTTTTTTCGAATAAAACAATAATTCAAGGTTTTGCACATGGGTTCGAGCGGAATCCATTGATTATGCCATTTTGAACCCATATGCATAAAATTTTATAAATTAATTATCTTTCATTATTTTCATCGTCAAGCAACAGCGACCAGTTTGTGATATTGTCTTCATCTTCCTCAAAATCGCTGTCTTCACCTGCTGACCAAAGATCATAAGTCTTCTTGTTGTGTGCGTTTTCTTTGTCTTTCTTACCTTTCCAGGGATGATAACGCATTGGTATATTCCATCCGTCAACAAGCTCATAAGGCTCTTCAGTGGTGAGATTGCTGTCGCTGAATTGGAAAAATCCATCGTTTCGCAGGTCTGTAACGAGGATTGAAGTACCGTTTCCCTCTTGCTCATCACTTGCTTCTGGGAATCTGCCGAAAGGGTTTTTCTTTGCAAATTCACGTAAGGGTTGTTGCAGTGATTTGATTGTGGTTCTTGTTGTAAGTTCTTTCGCTTTTCTTGCTGAGTCGATGATATTGGGTAGGATAAGAGCAGCGAGAACGCCAATAATTGCCACAACTATCAACAGTTCGATAAGGGTAAATCCTTGTTTGTTCATTAATTCCTCCTGAGAAATAAATCATTTACATATACATTGCAAAAAGTATGCCTAACTGGTTGTTGAAAAGATTTTTAAAGAACATTTAAGCTTCTATCCCCTTTTCAACAGTCAATTAGATGCGGATTATATGAAGAAATTTTTGATTCGCATATTGTTTTTTGCAGAATTCGGTTAATTTAATATTAATTATTAATTCTTTAGAAAATAAAAAATGTGAATTATAAATTTTTTCTCAATGCTCTTTTTATGAAAAACAATAATTCTCAGGAAAACTGTTACATTCCCGTAACAAGTGTTACATTTTGTGGAAAATGTAACTTTCTCGTGTATAGTTTTCTACACGTTTTTCATTGAATGTGTAATATTCGATACATCAGTATGATATTTACAGTATCTAATAAATCGTCGTCTTAAGAAAATAATACCACAAAGCAAAAACTTCTCGCGTTATGAAAAATGGCAATGCTGAAGGTGTTCGACTTTCGTATGCAGGTATTGTGTATGCAGTAATACCGAACTTTTCAAACGTAAGTTTAATCCTTGCAAGATGGTAAAAATGACTCACCGCCAGAACACTTTTAATTTCACAATCGCGATAATTGTGTTTCACATTCTGCACTGTTTCAAATGTGTTAAGTCCAAGATTATCCACAAAAATTCTATCGGGCGGAATGCCTTGCTTTAATGCATAATCTCGCATCGCTTGCGCTTCCGTGGTTTTGCCGACACCGGGACCGCCTGAACATATTAGATATTTGGTATAACCGGACTTATAAAGATTGCATGCAGTATGAATGCGGTCTGCGAGAACCAGTGACATTGTACCGTCAGCATGGACGAGTGCGCCGAAAACAACGACAGCATCAGCATTTCGTCGATAATTCGTCTTGCCGAAGCAGAAAATCTGGCAAAGGGTAAACACAAATGCTGTAACAACAAACACTGTCAGTATCTGCAGAGTTACAATGGTTTTATTGCGTTGTTTTCTATGACTTAAAAGCTGAGATGGATTGGAGGTGATTGATTTTGTTATCTTTTGAATCTTCTTTTCCGTTTTATTGCCGACGAATACGTTAATGTGCAGATGAAACGGCATGAAATCGAGGAAAAAGAAAAGTTTGCGAACAATCGATTTTAATATGTGTAAACTTTGTTTTTCCTTTGATATTTTTATTTTTTTTATTCTTTGAACCAAATAACAGGAAGCCAACAGCAGGATAATTGTGAAAGGTATTGGAAGTTTTGTGTGAAATCTATGCTGAAACAACAAAATGTAGTATTCGATAATGTTTATCAGCAGAAATAGGACAAAAACGTAAATTAAGGATAAAAATAGAATTTTCCGCACTTTTTGCTGATACGGATTAATCGCGAACAAAAACATAAATAAACCGAGAAAAATCAGGTGAATGTTGGTTAAATATGCGGGGATAAAGCTGATGTTCAAAATCCAATATAATGTGCTGAAACCCAAAAACACAATCGCACCAATACCACTTAGAATAATAAACACAGACAGGAATAGGGCGAATCCCCTTGAGATAACGTGATTCGAGCAAAATTTCTTCTCTAATGTCATAAAACACCGTGGATAGATTAATGCTATGTCGGGCTTTGCAGCAATTTCTTTAATTATTCGGGTTCGGGTTATCAGGCATTGAAGTATTGTATTTATTGTTGTTGGGACGTTTCAGCTTGAAAAATTCGCGTAAAAGATATGCTGAGGCATCCGCCAGCACACCCGATTTCACATCAATGCGATGATTTAATCGTTCATCGTCATGCAGATTGTAAAGAGTACCAACTGCTCCCGCTTTCTGGTCCTTCGCACCATAAACGATACGCTTTACCCGCGCCTGCAAAAACGTGCCGATGCACATAATGCAGGGTTCAAGCGTAACGTACGCAACGCAGTTTTCAAGTCGCCAGGAGTTCAATACCTTCGCAGCATGTTTTACCGCGATAATTTCAGCATGTCCCGTTGGATCGTTGGTCAATTCACGAGAATTTTTCGCACTGGCAATAATTTTACCTTCATGCACAATGACGCATCCAACTGGCACTTCATCGAGTAAAAACGCATTCACCGCCTCTACAAGCGCATGCTGCATAAAAATAAAATCAGTTCGCTCAGAATCATCGACATTTGCTGGTATATCCCAACTGAGATTGCGAAATAATTCTTCAAGGTCAAACGGTTTATCAATCATAATTTCACTTGCGAAATATTTTTGGGTTTCTGATTTGTTATAATAATTGCTTGAAAAAATACGAATTTTTTTAAAATAATGTTAAATATTGAAATTACAATTTGCTTGTTTGTCGGGGAACAAAATGGCGCAAAAAGATTATTATCAAGTACTGGGTGTTGATGCAAATGCGAGTCAAGCGGAGATAAAGAAAGCGTTTCATCGGCTTGCCAAGCAATATCATCCTGACAAGAATAAAACTGCAGATGCTGAGAAAAAGTTCAAAAACTTTAACGAAGCATATCAGGTACTTTCCGATAAGGAAAAACGTCAGAAATATGACCAATACAGGAAATATGGCGGTAGTCCTTTTGGCGGCTGGCAATCGCAGGGCGGATATGGCGGTGGCGGCAGGCAAGTTGATTTCGGTGGTTTCGGCGGTGGTGATATAGATTTTGAGGATTTATTCTCATCTTTTTTTGGTGGAACAACGCGCAGAGGCAGGAAAAAACAGCCTCAGAAAGGCAGCAACATAAACGCTCAACTTGAGATTGATTTCGAGA
>JAIOTL010000044.1 GCA_021106775.1 Planctomycetota bacterium
AAGGTTATGAGTGCGTATGTTTCTTGGGTTGGTGAATTTATCATGAAGTTGGCGGTTTCGCCTTCGAAATAGATTTGTTTGTTGGATACGATGCGAGTTTTCAGCGAGCGGTCGCTCATTTCGCCGAGTACGAAATAATCGATGTCCGCGGAAATCGGTGTTTCTCTGCGGTCGTAGGCGATGTAATGCAGGCGATAATGACCGGGTTTGGCGAGTTCGCCCGTAAGTTTCAGCGTGATGTCAATCTTGCCGTTATCGAGGGTGGAAGCCTTAATCGTCCTGATTTCCTGCGTAACTTCACGTCCACGCTTATAATCGACCTTGAGAACCTTGATTTCACCTTTCATTGTAACGGGTGAATTATTCGGTGAAACCGTAAACAGATTCGCAACAAGATTGTCATTTTCGCGGTAAAGGTTGCGGTTGGATTTCAGAAGCGCATAAAATTCCTGCTCAGCAAGAATAACCGATGAACCGCCTGACGCCCATCTGCGATTGTTGTCCTGTGCGCTGACTTGCAGCACGTATCTTTCAGCATAATCCTTCAAACCCTTGAAAGTAACCGTTGCCATGCCGTTTTCGTCGCAAGTCGCATTTCCGCTTGAAATGTACTGCATGCTCTCCGTTTTCGCCTTGCCTTTCTCCGTTTTACGGAAGAACCACGAGAATTCTGAGAACAGATTTTTATCAAAACGGTAAGGCACCGCGAAAAGCTGCCATTCAATCTTCGCGTTCTCAACAGGTTTTCCGAAGAAATATTTCACGTTGACCTTGCAGTTGACCTCTTCCTTGGTGAGATAAATGCTCTTTTCCGGTTTGACCTCGACCATGAAGTCAGGTTTTTTATACTCCTCAACCTTAAATGTGCCGGAGAATTTCTGCACTCCATATTCCACGTAAATCTTGTAATCGCCGAGGCTCGCATGCCTTGTAAGCACAAACTCGCCATCGATTGAGCCGAATTCCGTCGTCGATTTTTCCTCGCTAAAATACGTAATCCCCTTCGGATTCTTAATCGACACAAGCACTTTCTTGTTCGAAGGTGCCTGATACGTACCGTTTTCAACATCGCGCAGAATTCCCTTGAATTTCACGGTGTCGCCGGGACGATATGCAGAACGGTCAGAAAATATGTAACCTTTGGCGGTGTAGCCCGTTGAAACAGCGATGCCAGCATAGCCAGCGGTGAACGCGTAGTTTTTATCCTTGAACGCGAAAACCTTCAGGTTGTTCTTCGCTAAGTCGAATTTTTTGTTGAGAATGCCTTTTTCGTTGGTTTTACCTGCATTCTGGATTTTATCGCCGTCAAAGTAAAGCACTTCAACGTTGGCAGCAGGCTTGCCGGTAATCTCGTTCTTGGCAAAAACAAACAGCTGCTTCGGCGACTGCTTCACAATTATCCCGATGTCGCTGATAATCACGAGTACGCGAGCAAAATACACATCCGCCTGCACCTCAAGGATATACGAACCTGCTTCGGTGATCGGAATGTCATAATTGCGCAAATCCTTGCGATAATCGACGTAATCAGGGACATCCGTCTCCCATTTATTTGTCGGTGCAATGATTTCAACCGCGACTTTCTCAATGTTGCTGATGCTTCTGTGACGTTCGTAATAGCTTTTCAGATTCAATCTGTACGCCTTGAATTTCAGCTTTTTGATGTTTCTTGTTGTGATATTCAGCATCGGCTTTTCGTTCGAAGTGAACATGCGTTTGGAAATAATTGTTATTTCCTTTTTCTTCATCACATTAATTGCCTGCTGTGCCTTGTAATACCAGTTTGTGTACGGGAAGTTCTTGATGACTTTTTCGTATTCTTTGATGGCGTCCGCGAGATTGCCGATTTGGTATTCGAGAATCTCTGCTGCATGATATTGCGCCTCTGCACCGACATCATTGCGTGAATATTTGCTTGCAAGATTGCGTAAAACATCAAGTGCTTCCAGGTATTTCGCAAGTATATTTTTGCCGTCAGCCTCTGTCAGTTCCTGTTTTTTCTGGATTGCATTGGTTCGGACGAGATATTCTGCAAGAACTGCATTGGAAAATGCAAGGTTTGTTCTCATCTTATCAACATAAACCGCAAGATTGTGAACAGGATAGTTTCCGAGGAATATTTCGCCTGATTTCTCAGCATTCTGCCAGTTAGTCCGCAAAGTGAGAAGGTTATCCGACGGAATAATCGGCGTATCCTCGTTTATGTCCAGAAGCGTTGTGTAATCGAACTTGCAATACTTCATGAAGGTTTTCATACCTTCGACATAATATGTGTTAAATTCGTTGTAATAGCTGTTAATAAGCAGGTTTTGCGCGTCGTTCCAGTTCGGATGCGCAGGGAATGTTGCAAGAAAAGACTTGAATTGCGTCCTGCATTCTTCGAATTTTTTCATGTTGAAATGGGTTGAACCTATCAAATATGAGGCTTTGCCAGCATCCTTGTGCTCGGGGAAACTTGCCAGCATCTTCTGCCAGTATCTTATCGCTTTGTCGCTGAAACCGTAGGAATTAGCTGTGCTTGCGCATTCCATGAGAAATTCGGGTGCTTTTTCATGTTTGATATAATCCGCAAAGAACAGGTCGTAATAACCCCACGCCTTGTCGAAAGCATCCTTGTTGACTGATGCACTTGCTTCAAAAATGTAGGATTTTGCAAGGCTGACGAGTGCAAGCGGATTGTATTCCGTCTTGCTGTATTCCCTGACAATGCGCATTAAATCAGGTCTGCTTTGCTTCCAGTTATAAAGTTTCAGATAGCTTTCGCCCCTGTAAAATAACGCATGCGAAAGGAATTTGGTTGCATTTTCAATGTCTTTGGCATCGATGAATTCTTTCTGTTCGTCAGTTGGTTCAGCGGTGTTGATAATCGCGTTATATTCGTTGATTGCCTGGGAATAACGTTTCAGCTCATAATTGCAGTATGCAACATTGTTGGTGATTTCGAACTTTTGAGCGTCGCTAACCTTTACACCACGCGCCTTTGTGAAATATTTTAACGCCTTATTGAAATCCTTTTTCTTTTCGAGATTCGCGTAAGGGTCTTTGGATTTCGGGACTTCGCCTTCGAAGGCAGCATATGCGATGTCGAGGTAATATTTAGCAATAGCAAGCAAATATACTTCACCTGAGTGCTCAATCGCCTTGTTTAACAGTATTTCCGAGCTTTTTGAGAATTTTTGGAGATTGTAATACGAGGATGCAAGCAGGAATTTATATTTTGAAATCCAATTGCTGTCAGGATATTTCTTGATTCCGTCAACGCAGATATCAACAGCCTTTTCAGAATTTCTGCTGTTGAATGCAGCCAAACCTGCGAAATATACAGCTTCCTGTGCTGTTTTTGTCTCTGGATAGGTCGAATAAACTGCCGAGAATTTGACCAACGCTTCATTGAAATCAGCAAAAATCATCTGTTTCTTGCCGCTGACGAGAAGCTCTCTGGCTTTTCCTTCATTGTCATTTTGCGCAACACCCTCGTAGCTTAGTGAAAAAAGCATTGCACACACCAGGAATACTAAGATTCCGAATTTCAATCGAATATTCATAAAACCTCCTAATATGGAAAATTGAGTATAATTTGAGGAATAACATCCTAAGTTTTTAAAGTTAAACATCTTGAGTTTTGACGAATCAGCATTTCGTTTGTTTCAACATTTTCACTTATTATTCGCAGTAAACTTCATTTGTGGAAGTTGCTACTACACTATTACAATAATTTCGCAATTTTGTCGGTGGTTCAGGCATCTTGCCTGACACTCAGCATTAATATTAACAGGCAGGGATGCCTATTCTACCATTTCCTTTAATTTTCGTAACAGTTGCACTACACATTATGGAAGTTGCTACACATTTGTGAAAGTTGCTACTCTTTCACATACAACCCGTTAGATAGCTGGGAAATTACTCGAAAAATCAACAATTATTTGAGAAGACTTCATTTGTGAGAACGATAAATTCTTCCCGACTGCGGATTGCCTGATATTTTTTGCGATAAATGCTTGCACCTTCGAAATCGCGGACGTACCAGCTTGCGAAACGTCGGAACATCAAGGTTGCGATAAACTCCTCGAACTGCTCCATCAATTTATCAAAATGCCAGCACATCGTGTTTTTACGCTCTTGATTGCTGACTTGATACTGAGTTATTTCGCCTGTTTGCAAAAACTCAGCAACTTCCGCGAAAAGCCACGGGTTGCCAAGCGCACCCTGCCCGACCATAATGCCGTTCGCGCCTGTTCTTTCAAGAGCCATCTTCGCATCCATGGCAGATTTTATTCCGCCGTTAAAAATCACCGGAATTTTTATACTCTTTTTAATCTCGGCAATTGCAGCAAAATCAAGCTCTCCTTTGTGATGCTGATCTCTTGAACGAGCATGCACAGTCAACAAATCGAAACCTTCGTCTTCAATAATCCTTGACAGAAGAAATCCTTCTTGCGATTTTTTCGTGAAACCCGTTCGGATTTTCGCACTTAGAACACATTTTTTTCCCGATTCATCTGCTGCTTTTCTCATTGCCTTCAAGGTTTTTCTGGCATATTTGACGTTTTTCATCAAAAATGCACCGGCTTTCGAGCGCAAAATCTTTCTTGCGGGACAACCGCAGTTCAAATCCACGCCATCATATCCAAACTCAATCGCTTTCAAGGTGGAATGATATGCTTCCCATGGTTTACCGGTTACAATCTGCATAATTATGGGCTTTTCATCATGCTCATATTTCACTAGATTTGCGGTTGCTTTGTTGCGGATAAGCAGAGGTCGGGTGCTTATCATCTCGGAAAAAACAAGTGTCGCACCGTACTTGCGCGCAAGCTGTCGAAAAGATATATTTGATACACCTGCTATTGGTGCACACGCGAGAATATTATCAAAATTGAGATGTTTAATGGATAATGACATAATTGGCAAGATTCTTATGGTTAATAATCTGAAAACATCGGATTATATAGAATTTCCGGAGTCAGATACAGCAGTTATTGATAAAGTCGAGCATAAAACCAAGCCGGAAAAATCATGGAAAGTAATTCTTTACAACAGCGACCATTATTTTGAGGAAGTAATATTTCAGCTTCAGAAGGCGACATCATGTTCAATCGAAGTTGCTGTTCACATTGCCATGGAAGCGCATA
This sequence comes from Planctomycetota bacterium, assembly GCA_021106775.1. The sequence goes on from JAIOTL010000044.1 coordinate 5,133, forward strand.
ATTCTGGGAAGGCGATTGCATTTATCGGCGAGAAATCGAAGTGCGAACGTGTTGCTAACGTGCTTAAACAGATTATGCTGATTGTTACACTTGAAAGCGACGAATAAAAAGACGATTAATAAATGAATAAATATCTTGCAATTGACGTCTGATTTTATATAAATCGTCTTTTTCAAATCGGAGGACAAAGTGTCAATACATAAAACATTAAAAGTTACAGGCAGTCTAACTCGTGCGAGGAACGTACTTACAAGACTTGAGAGAATCGAGAAGCTCAAAAGCCAGGAAAAATGGCAAGAAGAAGATTCAATTTTCGGTTTGCCCAAGGTAATTGCACGAATTATGAAAAAACGTCCAAAGAAGAAGAAGGAAAAAGAAGCTGAAGGCGAAGGCGAAGAAGAAGCAACAACAGAAGAATAATCAATATTCAGTCAAATCAAATTTTTATATTCATTCAAGGGAGTTTCCACTCCCTTTTTTTTAGTTTTCATACGCAAAATATTAATTCACTGTATTACATTAGTTTTTAAGAATGTTACCACGAAAGACACGAAAAACACAAAAAATTGTCATTCTGAACGGAGTGATGCGTAGCGAACGTAGTGAAGAATCCAGGATAGTCATATGCGAATCAGAGAATAATGAAAAACGGAATTTCCATTTAAGACAAAGATTCAAGGTCTGAATTTTCATACATAATAAATTTATTCTAATTCCACATTTTTCATACTGCTAGCCTGGATTCCTGCTTTCGCAGGAATGACACAGGGAGTACGCAATGACACGGGTGTACGCAATGTCACCATTATTTCTACAAGACATGCAAAAAAAAAGAGGGTGCGCAATTGACCCTCTTTTGAAATTTATTTTATATTTTATAAGGCGATTTTAGAAATCTGCACCAGCGTCTTCTGCTGACGATGTCCTTTTTTCCTCGACGAACCTTTTCTTCTGCGAAACACATAATGAATCAGCTTTTTCATTTTGCGCTGTTCCAATACATTCGCTTCAACTGTTGCACCTTCGACAATCGGACTTCCATGAACCGTCTCGCCATCGTCCTTGATTATGCTTAGGACGTCGAAATTATATGTACTTTCCGGCTCAATATCTCTTCGTTCAATCAAAATTCTCTGTCCTTCTTCGACCAGAAACTGTTGTGAAC
>JAIOTL010000356.1 GCA_021106775.1 Planctomycetota bacterium
ATTCTGTTTTCGCAGTATTTCAGCTATGTTTGGGCTTATATCTTCATCCAGATAATATCTCATATATCGCCCTGATCATATGCCTTCTGCAAAAATTCTGGATGTTTGGTCGCATACGAGCTGATGCAAGTTTTTACCGCTCCTGCCCTTAAAAACTGCCTTATTTTCGATACCGAGTCAATTCCACCTGAGACCGAGATAGGCAGAAAAAGCTCTTGTGTCATTTTTTCAACAAGTGTAATCAGTTTCTCGCTTCTATCTTTGAAATTGCTGCGTTCTATGAGCAATATCTCGTCGGCACCTGCGGATTCATAGTATCTGGCAAGTTCAACTGCATCCGTCTGTTTATAAGGCTTCGTTTTATCGAGAATAAGCTCGTTGCCGAAAATTTCAAGATAAGGGATAAACCGTTTGATCATAGTTTGTTCTCAAAGATGACGAAGTATGATAGAAACAAAAATGCGAATTGATAGACATTTTTTGAGCTATTCTTTATCGAATTTTCCGTACTTTTTAGTCCAATCTGATTTAACGTATCGAGCCCAGGTTTTATCGAAGTTGAAATGCCTGAATCCATCAATTTCGCTAATCGACTTGAGCTTATTTCTGAAATTATCTTTGTTATCGATTTCCTGGTTTAAGAAATCGGGGTCATGGACAGCATCGTGGCATCTGACACAGGTGAAGATTTCGGGTCTGCGGATTTCCGGGAAAGTTTTCAAATCAATGAGTTTCCCTTCCTCTGCAAGCTCATTAGCTTCATCCATGTGCGTTCGTGCTTTGCCATGGCAGTTTCCGCACGAGACGCCTCTGCGAGACTCAGGAATCTTATGCGATGACAGATACCCACCATCAGGGTCGCCGAAACCAAGCGTATGACAGTTTATGCATCTCGTGTTTTTTGCAGGATCAAAAACACCCGGTCTTTTCACGTTCAAAAGTGATATGTAAGCCTTCTGGTGAACACCTTTCTCCCATGCGCTGAATTGCTCCTCATGGCATATCGAATCTGCGCAGTCCTCAGCAGCGGTATAATCATTTTCACCAGGTGGTCCGAATACACCGACTTTTAAGCGATTTTCCTTTTCAAGTTCTTTTTCCATTTGCGTGTACACATATTTTACATATTCGATATCATCTTTGACTTTCTCGTCTAGCTCAATATCATTTGCATCAATTTTCACGAGTTCGCCTTTTTCAACATGCAATTTCATAAAAAGTTGATATCTGCCAACCTCGCCTTCACGCATAAGGAACGGTGCTTTACCGTCTTTGCCCATTGCAATCGGACCGTACAAGCTGGTTTTCTTCCATACATGGAATTCAGTAGTATTTCCACCAAAAAACACAATTTCGAACTGCGGAAACTGCTTTATAAGCTGCCGACCATCAACTTCGTCAACAGAAGCAAGCAGCACCTGGATGTCGCTTTTTTCAACGAGTTCAGGCAGATATGACTCAATCGCTTTGTTGTAATCTTTGATTTTATAACCTTGCTGAACGTCAAATTTCTTGGTAATGCCGAGGAAACCAATCTTCAAGCCTTTGTAGTCGAGTGTTTTATATGGTTCAGCAAAGGTTTCACCATCAGCAAATTGAACATTTGCAGAAATAAATGGCAGACCTTTATGTTCTTTTAAGATTTTTTTAAGGTCATCAGCAGGGAGAAGCTGTTCGAAAATTCCGAAATTTAACAGCTGATACCCCATTTTCGCATACCCGCTAACCAAATACTTATATTCGATTACCTTCCACCAAAGATTGCTTTGAGCAGCATTGCCAGCATCAACAACCAGCGCTTCAGGATATTTTTTCCGCAAATCCTTCAAGTATGTAGCCCTTCTCGGCAGACCGCCGGATTGTCCATCATTTCACCCACACGGCAAAACATACCCAAAAGTAAAATTGCTCAGCGAAATGACAACCTCACCGGTATAATCCGATTTCTTTTCGTTAAGTATGATTTCCTTTTACTCATCGGGCTTTTTGGTTTCATCATCCGGTTTCTTGGTTTCGTCAATTGGTTTCTTGTTCTCATCCTCAGGTGTGGGTTCAGGTTCTTTCGTATCCGTTTCTTCGGGTTTGGTCTCATCTTTATCGATAACAGGTGTTTTTTTATCGTTTCCAGTTTTCTTGATTTGCGATTTATCCGAGTCTTTATCGGTTTCGTTTTTGCAACCCTCAAGCAGGCAGACCATTGAAAAAGCGACAATCAGCATAACTGGTAACAGTACTATTTCCCATTTCTTTGATAATTTGAGCATTATTCCTCCATGTTTCCTTCCAAACATTTTACTATCACAGCTTCAAATAAAAAGCAGAAAGTTTACCCAGCATTGCTGGTTTAAGTTTACAACACCTACAACAGGTCAAATATCTCTTGAGTCCTATTGACAATGACGTGAGAAAAAAGCAGAAAGTCTGCTGTATGCTTTGCTAAATGAAAGTTCGTTTTTTTCGATTTGCTTAAGTGTTGATGCGAGCAAAGCAGTGAAATCAGTGGATGATAGATAATTGTTGAATTCTCGATGAAGTCGACGCAAAAGCCGTTCCCTTATCCTATTTCGTTTTTTCTCCGTTGATTTCGCAGTGTCCCGAACATTCTCACGATAAATCTGATTGATTTTGACGAAAAGTTCATCAACTCCTTCGTTTTGATGCGCACTAACCATGAACACAGGTGGAATTTCACCGACAGTTTTCAGGTGCAGCGCATTTTCCACAGCTTTTCGGTATTCATCTGCTTGCGGACGGTCGGACTTGTTGATTACGATTATGTTGCCGACTTCCAGAAGACCGGCTTTCAGTGCCTGTATCGAATCTCCAGTCTCCGGCTGAAGAATTACAAGGGTTAAATCCGCCTGCTTTGCAATTTCAATCTCACTCTGCCCAACCCCGACTGTTTCAATAATTGTCAGGTCAAAACCTGCAATTTCAATTAAATCAATTATTTCGGGCGTCTGAGCAGACAATCCGCCGAGTGCACCTCGAGAAGCAAGACTTCTCGTGAAAATATCGTCATCAAATGATGCCTGAAGTCTGATGCGGTCGCCCAAAAACGCGCCACCAGTAAACGGGGATGACGGATCTACGGCAATCACCGCCAAAGTCTCTCCCTGCTTGCGTTTGAGTTTATGCTGTTCAATTAAACGATTGGTCAGCGTGGATTTGCCCGCACCAGGTGGACCGGTAATACCTACACAGAACGAATTATTCGCTTCAGGATAGATTTCATCGATAAAATTGAGCGTTCTTACATTCTCAGATTCAAGCAAAGTTATCATTTTACCGAGTAATTTCCTGTTATGCTTCAATTGTTCGGGCTTTAAGCGTGTGAAATCCATCTCATTCATTATTTTTCAATCGCTCAGAAAGTTTTTTTTGCATGTTTTCGTCTTTTTTTGTAACTTTGGTTTTCATTTCATCCTTAAACGCTGATAATTTCGACACCAGAGCCTCATCATGCGTCGCAAGTATCTGAATTGCAAACAGAGCAGCGTTTTGCGAACCTGCACTTCCGACAGCAAACGTTGCAACTGGAACTCCCGCAGGCATCTGTGCAGTTGACAATAACGCATCAAAACCCTGCAACGACGTCGCTGATATCGGTACACCAAGAACCGGAAGCGTAGTCGATGACGCAAGCACCCCCGCAAGATGTGCTGCTGCACCCGCACCCGCAATAATCACCTGAAGACCTCTATCGCGAGCAGTCTTAGAATACGTGATAGCAACATCAGGAGTTCGGTGAGCACTGATTACTCGCGCCTCAAAAGGAATTTCGAATTTCGTAAAAATCTCAAAACACGGAAGCATCGTCTCGTAATCGCTGTCCGAGCCCATTAACACACCAACAATCGCCTTTTTATTCGTCATTTTTTATCCATTTAGTGAGAAAATTTGTGTTTAACAGTATTTCTATCAAAAATTAAACAAAAAAAACATGGCAACTTTTATTAACTAAGATTGAAATGTATTTTATAATGTTTTCACGTTTTATTGGTAATATTGCACAAAGTTAGAGGAAATTATGAAAAAAAAGATTGCAATTATCGGCTCAGGAAATTGGGGCACAACTGTTTCTAAGCTCATAGCGGAAAATCTGAATTCGAAAACCGAAGAACTTGCAGATTATGACAAAACCGTTGAGATGTACGTTTATGAGGAGATTCTACCTGATAAAACGAAGCTCAGCGATTTCATCAATAAATATCGACAGAATATCAAGTATCTCCCCAATATTATTCTACCCGAAAATGTTCATGCGGAACCCGATATCTGCAAAGCGGTGGAAAATGCAACTGATATCGTGCTGGTTACGCCGCATCAATTCGCACTTAACTTGCTCACAATTATCAGCAAAACAATTCAGCACAGAAAAAATGATGTGTATTTCATTAACCTGGCAAAAGGCGTGCATTTTGACCCGCTTGAGAAAAAAATATGGCGTGTTACCGAGATAGCCAAAGAAGTTCTCGATTTGCCTGAGGATAATATTGCTGCGCTTTCTGGTCCCAATGTTGCCAAGGATATTGCTGCAGAAATGTTTACAGAAACGGTTATTGCTTCGACTTCATACGAAACCATGCGACGTTTTCAGGCAATTTTTTCTAAACCATATTTTGTGATTCGTTCGAGCAATGATGTTGCAGGGGTGGAATTCGGCGGAGCATTGAAGAATATTGTCGCAATTGCTGCAGGTTTCATCGACGGTTTCGGTCTGGGAAGCAACGCAAAAGCAACGATTATCCGGCTTGGGATGGAAGAGATGTACAAATTCGCTCAGATGTTTGCAACCGAGGTAA
>JAIOTL010000313.1 GCA_021106775.1 Planctomycetota bacterium
GAAAGTTCAGAACCGTCAGCAAGTATGATTTTTAGACGTTTGATAGAAGCACAATCCTGAAATTCGCCCTGAGTCTTAATCAACAGGCTTTTCCTGTCGCTCAATAACTCACCTGCGGGGAAATTCTGATGCTCGGATTTAATAATCTCGGCAATCTCGTTTATTGTAAATCCAAAAGCTTTCGCTTTTAACGGGTCTATCTCGACATGAATCTCTTGTTCCAATTCCCCGTAATAATCAATATATGATACTTCGTCGATTTCTTCGAGCGAGGATTTTAGCTTGTCAGCATAGGTTTTCAGAATATCCAAATCGGTAGTTTCAGCTGAATTCGTCAGCGACACAAGCAGTATGGGTGTATCGTCAAAGCTACGCGACTCGATGAAAGGTTCCTCAGCTTCTTCAGGAAATTCGGGTTTAACAAGATTAACAATGTCTTCGACTTCGCGTTTTGTGTAATCAATATCCTCGTTGCCCAGAAATTTCATGTTTATTATGAGTCCGCCGTCATAGCTCATACTTTCGACATAATCCAGGTTTTTCAAACCTTTGAGTTTATCCTCGATTTTGCGGGTTATTTTTGATTCAACTTCGTCGGGTGATGCACCAGGATAAGACATGTGAATCATTATATATGGAACAGTGATGTCAGGTTCACGCTCAACAGGAATCTTATTCTGCAAAATGAAAAGTCCGAAAGCACTCAGAAATGCTATCAGAATTATAATTGCATACGGGTAATCAACGATGTTTTCGAAGAATTTGCGCATAATTTTTGTGAAAGATTTCCTGAAATCAAAATATTTTTACATATTATATAATGAAACCGAGAATTATTGAAAAATAATTCGAGGTTCCGCGATATTCCAAAGGAATTGAGCGTAAAAGACAGCATTGAATTTGTACAAAACTAACTTCTATAAGAATTTTTACCACGAAATACACGATAAAATTTAGACTTTAAGAATTAAGATTCTTTGCCAAAGAGAACACCAAGTTACACTAATATTTAAGATTTTTGCCTGTCATTCTGAGCAAAGCGAAGAATCCTGACGATTGATTTCTATTCCAAATCTGTATTCTTCATTTCACTACGTTTCATTCAGAATGACAGGTTACGTTGTTTTTAACGCAATTTAGTCCTCTGCGATGATTATGGGGAAAATCTGAATCATATTATCTGATTCAAGCTCAAGCTGAATTTCCTCAAGCTTTTTCTTGATGCTCGAAATCGTGAATTTGTGTTCAGCTTTCAAATCAACCGTTCTGCCAGTGCGCTTATCGACATACACCTTCTTGCCGGTGGCTGGCGGTGCGTCACCCATGAGAATAATCATCTTTTTCTCGGCACGATGACTCCAATGCAAGTCGGTCAATGAACCCATGATGCCTTCGTAAACCGCTTCAGGCATGTCGTAGTTGCCCTTGCCAACACTCAACGTTATGTTTTTGATGGCGTTCTGTACCTTTTGCGTTTTGATTGTGAATCCAGACATAATTTTGTAAATGTAACCTGGATTTCCGAATTGTGTCGGCAAATCGCGATAACAAACAATTGATGTTCTTACGTCAGGGCAAATATCCTTAATTTTCTTGGCGACCTTAGCAACTTCCGCTTTCAGCGTTTCGATGTCGTTTTTCATCGTGCTGGTCGTGTCAATGAGAAGCACAATATCCGCAGATTTCGCCAGCCCAAGCTCGCGGTTGAGGATTTCGTTGAGAATACCCGGCAATTCCTCGGCACTTGGTGAAAAATATGCTGTTCCCTTTGTGAGTTCAGCCAACAACTTAAATTCCTCTGCGGTTTTTTCGTCAGTTTTCCCGTCTGATTCTCTTGTCATCGCCTTTTGCAGGAATTCGTAAGCTTTATCGAAATTTTTCGTGCGTTCGTGATATTTTTTCAAAAATTCGTCTATATCCCCCTTAATTTTGATAGCTCGAGTTCTGGTTCGGGTTGAAAATGCTGCCTCAAGCAGAATCCTTTCTTCCTTGATCATCCTGTCCTTATCACCGAATAGGTCAAGCTGACGCTTTAGTAAATCAACTTCTGTCTCAAGTTCGGAAACTTTTGTCTGCGAGTCGCCAAGCTCCCTATTTCTGCTCGCTAAATCCTGATTTGTTTTATCGATTGTTGCATTGGCGTCATCTAGCTCCTCACCTTTCTTCTTAAGTTCATCACTGGTTATTTTGTGTTTGCGTTCCTCAGATTCAAAGCTGTTTTTGAACTGCTCACGCTCTATGCTTGTTTGTGTCAGGTCTTCTTTGGTCAGAGTCAATTCATCCTTTGTTTTCTTCAAATCCGCTTCGGTAGTTGAAAGAGAATCCTGCGTTATTTTATGTTTGCGTCTCTCGGATTCGAGGTTACGGTTTGCCTGTGCGAGAGAGTCCTCGGATTTGGCAAGTTTGTTCTCGGTTTCAGCCAATTTGTTGCGCAAATCGATAAGTTTTGTTGAAGCATCAGAAGAACCCTCCTTCAGGTCAGAAACCTGCGTTTCAAGGTTTTTCTTATCGCGGGTCAAAGCATTGATTTCAATTTTGTGTTCGCGAATATCCTTATCCTTGTCAAGAATCTTGTCGTCATAATCCTTCACGATTTTGTCAATTTTTTCATTATATTCTTCTCTGAGGTCGAGAATACTCTGTTTATGTTTGTCCTTGAGGTTTTCAATTTCGGTATCTTTACTTTCAAGCTCATTCTGCAAATCTATAAGCTGTTGTTTGCTGAGACCGGCGTTATCACTCAACTGCTTTTCAAGTCTTGCTTTGTCATTTTCCAAAGCACTTTTCTCCGCTTTCAAAGTAGTATTTTCGCTTTCGAGGTTGGTTCTTGTGATTTCAAGTGCTGAAATTCGCGCACTCATATTGTTGATTTGTCTGTCATTGTCCTCAATTTTCTGTTTTTGCAATGCTATTTGGTCAAAAACGTGCTTTTTCTCTGAGATGGCGGTATCACGGGCGGTTTCAGCATTCTGTTGTGCTTTTAATGCTGCGGAAATTCTAGTATCAGCATCCTCTTTTGCTAGTTTTATGTTTTTGTCCCTATCTGCAAACGCTTCGTCCATATCCACAACTGCTTTATCACGTTGTTCGATGAGCATTTCATCTCCTGGTGGCATCAGAATAAGTCTGAGCATAAAGCCGGTTATTATGCCAATTATTGCAAACATAAGGACGAAACCTGCTGCGACAAAGAAACTCGGGGGTTTCATAAGCTTTGTTACAGCAACTGGCTTCTCGAATTCTTGTTGTACTTCTACTTCCTTGATAATTTCAAGCGGTTTTTCAATGATTGTACGTTTTTGCAGTGTTTTTGCCACAATCATAGGAATTTCGACAAGTTGACGTGTTTTAAGTTCCTTTGTGAAATAAACCGGTGAATCCTTCTGAACCAGCTTTTCTTCAGAGACCGAATTAGTGACAGTAAACGGAACTTCAACCTGTTTTTCCGATGTAACTTCGGTGTGAACCTTAACCGGAACCTCTTGAATCACCTGTTTTTCGACTTCAATGGTTTCAGCACGAACCATACCGATGGGTTTCTGAACAATTTTATCAACGGGCATCTCTTTCACAGTAACCATCGGAACTTCCACTTCGATGATTTTGTCAACCTGTACGGTGTTTTCAATAGAAACAGGTTTGTCATACATGCGAAACGGCGATTTCATGATATTGTATTTATCGGAGAGACAGCCTGCATAATCGCCAACCATCATGACACGTTCTCGGTCAATAAGACCTGTATCATCATCAGAAAGCTCCCATTGAAATCCGAGGTCAGGAGTTTCTTTGTACATGCGATAATACCAACTCGCCATTGTCGTCATTGCTTTATATGCAGTGATTAGATGAGCATATTTATCATATGTCAATTTCAATGATGAAACACTGGTTTTGCTGTTCTGAAATTCATCCTTTTCAGAATCTGTCAGTCTGTTGAGGTAATTCTCTTCTTCCTCTGAAGTATCAATTTGTGATTTCTCGAAATCAACAAGCTTAAGAACCTGAGTACCTTTAAGCTTTTTTATGTTATCAAAGTCAGATTTGCTGGGAAATGCAATGCCATTATAATCGTTTGGTGAAAGCGAATTAAGTGTTTCAAAAACATCTATTTGGTCTTTTCGAATACGTTTCCTATTTTTCAGAATTCTAAGAACATCGTGCGAGCTTTGAATATTTTCCATTTTCTCATGCTTGGCGATGCCGTCCGTGAAAATTCTATCAACCAAGTCCTGTAAATCTATTACAAACGCTGCTGCATCGCTGCGGAAATGTTTGCCGAGTTCATCAACATCTTTCTGAAATTTTTCATCGAGCAATTGCCTTAGGACATTATTCTCATTGTGTGCAACAAGCATCCATTTATTGAAATCTTTTTCAAATCTGTCGAGATTCATATTATTACCTCTTATTACCACAAATTACTTTGAATACTTTATTTTATTAACTACGGAGCAATAATCAATTGATTTTAAGTTAAACTGACTATTGAAAAGTCATTTTATCAACAATCAGCTATACAGTATTCAAATCGTCATTAATAACACAATATTACAACAAATATTATTCTCAATTTACTCAAAACTTGCACTTGATTTGTTTCGTGTATCAACTGCATATCGGTATATTTTGCTCACGCTCTGCACCAACAGAAATAAAATTAACGGGTACTCCGAGAATTTCCTGTATTCGCATAACATATTTTCTCGCGTTTTCCGGCATTTGGCTGAAATTTTTACAATAAGAGATATTCTCATCCCAACCGTCAAATTCCTCTGTATCTACCTCAACCTGCTCAAGCTCATCAATTGTTGCAGGATATTGACCGATTTCATATCCTTTATATCCAGTAATAAGTTTGATTTTCTTGAGCCCGCTAAGCACATCGAGCTTTGTAAGATAAATTTCATCAACCCCAGACAAAAGCGTAGAGTATTTGACGGAAACAAGGTCAAGCCAACTGCAACGACGCGGGCGTTCTGTTGTTGCACCGAATTCTTTACCCACTGTACCGAGATGATTTCCCTGTTCATTGAACAACTCGCCAGGTAACGGACCATTGCCAACTCTTGTGCAATAAGCCTTGACGACTCCAATAATATTTATTTTTTTCGGGCTTAATCCTGTACCGGAGAAGATATTGCCCGATGTTGTTACCGATGAGGTTACAAATGGATATGTTCCGTGCTCGATATCAAGCATTGATCCCTGTGCACCTTCCACGAGAACCCTTTTACCTGCTGATTCCGCAGTTCTGACGTAATGCCCAACATCAGTTATCATCTTCATCAGCTTGGATTTACGGTTTTCCAGTTTCTCAAAAATCTCATCAAGCGGTATAATGTCAGCATCGTAGAGTTTTTTCATGGAAAAAGCATGTGTTTTGTGGAGTTCGCCGAGTTTCAGAAGGAATTTATCCCAGTTTTTCATGTCGCCAAAGCGCAATCCACGGCGAGTGATTTTATCTTCGTAGCAAGGACCGATTCCTCTTTTTGTTGTACCGATGGATTTGTTTCCACGAGCGAGTTCTCGAAGCCCGTCAAGCTGAATGTGGAACGGAAAAACAATATGCGCCCGGTTGCTGATTCCGAGTCTGCTGACAACCTCAAGCCCTTTGTTTTCAAGCATTTCTATTTCGTCAAACATTGTCTCAATGTCAATTACTACGCCGTTTCCGAGCAAACAGGTAGTATGTTCATAAAACATGCCCGATGGTACAAGATGGAAGACAAATTTTTCACCCTTGATGTTAACAGTGTGACCGGCGTTGGCTCCGCCAGCAAAACGGACGATAACGTCAGATTCTTTAGATAACAGATCAATTATTTTCGCCTTGCCTTCATCTCCCCATTGAAGTCCCAGAACAGCATTGAATTTCATTAATGTTTCTCCGAAATATTACTCAAATCGAACGAGATTTTGCCTAGTGCTCAGAGACAAATAACAAACGGTAGGTCAAGCATCTTGCCTGACTCTGACAACATCTTCATTGACAGGCTAGGAAGCCTGTTCTACTTCTGTTCCAAAGCACTAGACATTATTTAAGCCAATAACCGATGTCCAAAGTATGCACATCCCTTTGAATGTAAAAACATACAGATAGTATTTTCAATTATTGGCTAATGAATTATATCAAACATCTAAAATTTTGCACTTGCTTTTTTGTGCAGATTAACCGGAAAATTTTAGCTCAATGGCAGGTAGTGTGAAAATTCCAAAATTATTTATTCGACTTACTGAAATGTGAAGTGTGATAAAATGAAATTTCTGCATTTTGAAGGAGAGGTCATGAAAATTTGTCGCGTCTGCATGTTTCTTTTTTTCGCATTTTTGTTGTTTTCACTTTCATCGATTATTGCTCAAGAAAAAGAGGAAAAGGGCAGGAAATACGATTTCTCCATTTGGTACGAAACTGGGAAAGCATATTATAAAACTGACAATGTTGGCTGGGACATCGATTTCAAACTAAATGACAAAGTAGTAAAAAATCAGATAGAGAAGCGGAACACAATTGTCAAAGTGAGTATGTTTTCGCTTCATAGCAAGACGAAACCCAAGGATGTTCGAGTAGATTACATCAAGGATGAGGGCAAAGCACCTTCGCTTAAAGGATGTTGGGTATTGGGCAGCTTTGATTTACTCAACAAATTCACAGTTTCCAAGTATTCAGAAAAATTTCCCGAAATACGCAAGAGCATGTTTGAGGATTTCACGTTGCGGACAAAAGTATTACCCACGAAAAAGCTTGCGGTCGGTGAGACTTATTCCGATTTTGATTTCAAAAATATGTTTGAATTGAAGAATACCGAGGACAAAAGCATAAACGGTTCAGGAAGTATCAAATTCGACAGCATTATTACGGTAAACACGGATAGAATCGCGGTTTTGAAAGCCGACATAAAATTTAAGCAAGTCGTTGAAAAATCTAACTTAACCATGAATATTCATCTTAAAGGTGTGCTGCACTTCAATCTTGATAAGCATTTGCCGGTAAAAATCATTCTTGAAGGTGATATTTCAGGAACAATAACTGGTGAAAAAGGTGAAATTACCCTCGAGGGTAAAATATCAGGTACGACATTGTTTGCGACGGACAGCGATATTGAGTCAAGCAAATCGAAAAAATATTACGAATTCAAAAGGAAATTCGATGCTGATACCACGCAAATTCTCAGTGAAACAATGACTTCCGAGCTGAAGTTTTACTGGAACGGCAAATTTCAAAAGGAGCAGACCGAGGATACGTCGAATATCCGCAAAATTGAGGTTCTTGAAACATGGGATACAGGTAAACCAAAGAAAATCAAGGTAACTCTTGTGAAAATGGCGAACCAAAACCTTAAGGGATGCTGGTTCGAAGCAGAATATACGAAACTGGGAACTTTCAAAACAACAAAATATTCTGAAGATTTCCCTGGTTTCGAGAAACTCAAAGCAAAATCATATGCGTTTAATTCTCTGGATTTCCTTTCAGGTAAACTTGCTGTGGGCGACACAATCACAACAGATAACATTCACAATCTGTTTTATTTTGGACCAGCAATTAGTGGTTCTGGGACGCTGAAATTTGATTCGATTATCAAGACTAAAACGCAGGAAATTGCATTGTTCAAAATAACTCTCAATCTCAAGGGTAGAATTTCAACGTGGGATAATGCAACAGTGAAAGCTTCGGGCAATTATTACTTCAGCATAACGAATCAACAACCAATTTCACTGAATCTTGCTGGCTTGATTTCTGGTTCGAGAAAAATCGGCAAAAACATACAGAAGGTTGACGGCAAAATTAAGATTACTTCAACGATTTCAGTCAGCGTAAACTAAGTTTTGAAATATGGAAACGTTTGTTAATTAGATTCTAATCACTTTTTTTGTTTCAAACTAACCTGATGTACAA
>JAIOTL010000407.1 GCA_021106775.1 Planctomycetota bacterium
GAAAAAAAGCACACGCCGCGAATTGTTGATGATAAGTAATGAAAAAAACAGCCGCTTTCACGACTGTTTTTTAGAGAGGAGTATCGATCAATGTTGCCAGTCATGTTCTGTTGGTTCGAAGTTGCAGATCGTGTTGTAAATCATTCACCAACAGATAAGTTGAATTAAATCCCAGTTGTATGTCATTATGTATTATATATAACGCAACTTGCGTGCCAAAAATACTATGAATTATTTTCGTCTTACTATCTATATATTGTATAGAAGACGGACGAGAAAGACGCTAAACGATGGAAATGTACAAAAATTTAGAATGCTACGTCTAATGTTTTAGAATCTTTTACTCATTTATCATATGTTTATACTAAATTTGCCAAAATTTGCTTTTAACAAAATCATAATAATATTTCATTACACAAGGATGATTTTCTTTAAACCAAACTGTATCATTGAGTTTTTAATATTATAGATTTTGAATTATGAGGTTTGTATGGGCAGGTCAAAAAAAGTGCTAATTGTTGACAGCGATAAATCTTTCGCAAAAATGCTCGCAACTAATTTCAAGGCGTGGGGATTCAAACCGGAACAGATTCATACAGGTGCTGAGGCACTGGAAAAAGATTTGTCAGAATACATCCTCGTTTTGTCCGAGCTGAATCTGCCGGTTATAAGCGGGAAAACACTACTCGAAACATATAATAAACTCAATAATAAAACACCGGTTGTCGTTATTACCGACACTGTTGATGACGAGCTGAAAAACCAGATTATTAACATGAGCTTTGTCAGCGGCTGGTACAAAAAACCCATCGATTTGAAAGAATTGAAGAATTATGTCTCGGAATTCGTTTTCAATGAGCTTTCCGTGATTACGCAATACGATATTGCACAGACAAAGTCAAACATTGACGATTCGCTGAATTTCAAGCTTCTTCAACGGCAAGTTCAGAAAGAATTGGGAGATATTGCCGAAACGCAGTTTAACCTAAATTTGGTTAATCCTGAGCTGCTGATTCGACAGAAAGATGACATGAAGATGGTTCGAATTTCGGCTGGGACTGCTATAATCGGCTCAAGAGAGGGACGTGATAACGAAAAACCTGAAATCAATGTGAAAATTGGTGATTTTTTTATCGATAAATATCCCGTAACAAATACGCATTATGAGAAATTTTTGCGGTGGGTAAATACAACTGCAAATCCTGATTTGTACAGTCATCCAGATCAACCTAAAAACAAGGATTTGACGCCGAAATATTGGAATCATGTTTCGCTAAATCAGCCTGATAAACCTGTTGTAGGAGTCGATTGGTTCGATGCGTACGCTTATTCACGGTGGGCGAATGATGTGATTGATTGTGATGCTTTGCCAACGGAGTTTCAGCACGAATTTGCTGTCCGTGGAAGCGAAGGACGGTTGTATCCCTGGGGTAAGAATGTGCCTGATAAGAAAATGGCGAATTTTAAGACGATGTTTGATGGGACAACTTCGGTTTATCAGTTTCCAAAAGGTTCGACGGATACTGGTGTATTTGACCTGAGCGGAAATGTCTGGGAATGGTGCCTGGACTGGTTTTTCGAGGATTTTTATGCACAATTACAGGCACTGAGCGAAGATTTAGCAGATGTAATGAACGATGCGCCAACTGATTCTCGGGTTTTGCGAGGTGGCTCTTTTATTAATGATGCTGAAATGCTGCGGGGTTCGTATCGCGGCGCAATCAGTCCATTGTCGCGGTTTTATCATATTGGGTTCCGCTGTGCCCTTACATGCTCAACCCTCAAGCTAAAAAGAATCCTCCTTTAATTAAGACTGCAAATCCAAGCTATTTAATATTTTAAATATATTAATATATCTTTCATGTAAATATACAATTGTTGACTATTTAATTGGCGTAATCAGCATTTTTGGTTCAAGCATATCAAGCATATTAAAGTTTTCATCTTTTTCGCATATTTTTAGTATCTTAATGCGCCATGAATTATTAATTCTGTCAAGGTTTCCTGAAAGTATTTTGGTGTCTGAAAGCTTCAAATATTCAGGATACATTCGCAGAGCTTCCGTAATTATTTTTAATTTCTTTTCATTATCTAATTCATAGTTTTCATAATTATAAATATAGGGTAACAATTCGTCGGCAGTTTGTTTAATTAGAGATTCTATATGGCTATTAATAGAATTAGTTGAAGAATTGATTGAATTATCCAATAGCTTACTAACAAACCAGTATTTTCTACTTTCATCTCTATATTGCGCCAAAATCATATTAAGATATGAGCGGGTTCTTCGAATCTCATTGACTTTATCTAAATATACTTGCTCACCGACAGTGTTTTCCAGGTCTTTTATCTGTTTCTTATTATCCTTTATTTTAATTGAATTATGATGATATGCAGTTTCAGTAACGATTATTTCATTATAGAATTGCGACCAGAAAATAGAATTATTCTTATATTCATCTATATTAGCAATCATCTTTTGAGAAATTATTATCTTATTTTCTATTTCATTCATCTTCTCAGAAGATAATTGAATTTCTACTTTTAACTTGGCAAATTCATCAACTTTCAGCTTAATTGCTTTTTGTTGATCTATTTTCTGTTTATGCAAGGTTTGTTCATTTATTTTTACTTTATTATGTTCTGCAATAATATTCTCATTTAACCTAATTGATTCAGAAATTGTTTTATTATCATTAGCAATATTATTATATTGTTTCTGCTTTTCTACAAGCACTTTAGAGTAGGTTTCTTGTTGGTTTTCCAACTCTGTTAGTGATGTATATTTACTAATTTGTTTAGTATGATTTAAAATAATGTTATTCATTGCTGAAATTTCTTTTTCTAATTCTGCTTGTTGTACTTTATTAGTTTCATTAATAGTTTCTAATTTCTTTACATCAGATTTGTTTTTTATAGTATTTATTTGTAATGAAGATAATTTATCAACAATTGGTCTTGCTTTCTTTTCAACTTCATATTTCACTTTCTTTTTTTTATTTAACTCATTTTGGTTTTCATAGATAACATTTTTCTTCTTATTTAAGTCCTCAAGATAGTTTTTTCTACTTTTATTTAATTTTTCAATTTCGATTGTAAATTCTTGTTTTTTTGAATTTACATTGTTGAGTTCTGTTACTTTTTCATCATATTTAAACTTTGTTTCAGAATTTGCTTTATTCATTTTATCAAGTTTTTGTTTTAAATTGTTTTGTTTCTTTTGCTCCGCTTCAATACTGTTTACAATTTCTATTAATTCGTTTTTGCATTTAACATTTTGATTAATAAGTTCATTGGATGTCGTTTTTATAACTTCAATATTTTCATTTACAATATCCTTTCTTGAGTTATTTTCTAATAATTGAGTATCTTGTTTATTAATCATTATTTTTAAGGTCTTTATTTCCTTTTCATATTTTATAATTTCGTTTTGATGTGCTTTTATATGCTTCTCAGTATTTTTTATATCTATTAAGTTGTCTTGATATATTATTTCATATTTTGATTTTTCTTTTATACAAATATTAAGTTTTTCATTTAATATTTCATTTTCCTTTTTCAATGATTTAATTGAATTATTTAATTGCTTAATATCCTCTAGGCAGGACAATTTAAATTCGATATTTTTTCTTTTTTTCTCAGCATTATTTTTAATCTTGTTGGATATTTCGTTAACTAAAATATTTAACATAATTAACTTATTTAAATCAGAATCACTTAAATATATATTTCTAATAAAACTATGTATAATTGTGTAATATGCTTTTGTCAGATATAAGGTAGCATCTGAC
>JAIOTL010000376.1 GCA_021106775.1 Planctomycetota bacterium
AAATTTCCTCACTCAAAACGTCCTTAATGAAGCTTTGGCTTCACCTGCGGCGTTCTTCAATTAGAAATTCCGAATCTCACGCAAATCTGATAAAATTCAATCATAACTATTTTTCAAACACTGCCTAGCTGATTGTTGCGATTGCCTTAAGAAGCTCTTCGCGTGTGAGCGTTGCGGTTCCTTGCTTTTGCACGACCAACCCACCTGCGATGTTTGAAATATGTGAGGCTTCTAGCGATGTTGCGCCTGCTGCCAGTGCCGAAGCCAAAACCGCAATGACAGTGTCGCCAGCACCAGTAACATCCGCCACTTCATCTCTTCCAAAGCACGGAATGTGCGAAATGTCTGTTTCTTCAATGAGGGTCATGCCGAATTTTCCGCGAGTTATGACAAGTATGTTCAGGTTCAGTGTCGCACGCAATTCTCTGCCCAGGCGTTCAATTTTCTCGATTTCGTTACCGATATCCTCGCCAAGCACGTCTTCCACCTCAGTTATATTTGGCGTTATACCATAAAATCCTTCATAACCAAGCATTCCAAAGCGACTGTCCACAAGAACCTTGATTCCCGAAGGAATAATATTTTCTTTTATAAATACTTTAACAGGCTCAGAAATAACACCAAGTCCGTAGTCCGCGATTATCAGCACATCGATGTTTTCCTGCATTTTTCTCAAACACTCGATAATTCCTCTGTCAACGGATTCATCAGGCTGCAACGGCATTTCTCTGTCCACTCGCACAATCTGTTGTGCCGTCGAATGCCTCAATCCACCAAGAATGCGCGACTTCGTCGTTGTCGATGCGTTATCAGACATAATAAATTCGGAATTCTCAGGTTTCATACCATTGTCATACAGAATTGATTTCAAAGCTTCTCCTTCAGGATCTTTCCCGACAACTGTCAGCGCGTGTGCATGAATTCCCAATGACAAACAATTGTTAAGCGTGTTTGCGCCACCCCCGGGAAGCTCTGTCCTACAATGCTCCTTCAGAATCAAAACAGGTGCTTCCCTGCTGATGCGCGTTGAATGCCCGTATATAAACCTATCAAGGACGAAATCCCCTATGACTCCAACCCTCGCGGTAGAAAGATTTTTGACAATTTCTATTAATCTCGCTTTATTTACACTCGTCATGTGGACTCCATATTCTATGTTTACTTACTTTTAGCAGTAATTTATACTGAATGAAGAAAAAATATCAACACGGAGTATAAAATGAAATCGATTATAAAAGATAATGTGCATGTGATTATCCTTGACCGCGGCGAGGAAATTATGAAAACGCTCACGGAATATGTAATCGAGCATAATCTTAAGGCAGGTGTTATCAAAGGTATTGGTGCGTTGAAGGATATTACAATCGGGTATTACAACCTTGAAAAAAAGGATTATATGCGTCGTTCAATTTCGCCATCCTGTGAATTATTAAATTTCCTCGGTAATATTTCGCAGGTTGAGCACAAACATTTCATTCATGCACACGTTATACTTACAAAGCCGGATTTCACATTGGAAGGTGGGCATTTGTTTTACGGAATCGTGAGCGTAACAGCAGAAATCTATATTTACCCACTTGAACATGAGATAAATAGATTCTTTAACGATGAGCTCAAGCTTAATCTTATAGACCTGTAACAATCAGGAGGTAAAAAATGCAAACCGATAATCCCCAAAATTCAAACGAAGAATATAGCCAACAAATAAACACCGAATTAGAACGCAACAAACATAATAAATCAGCACAAAAAGCTGATATACAACCACGAATCTGCAATTTCTGGTCGGTATTCGTAGCAATACTTTGTGTCGGGTTTATTACCGGTGCAGTTCTTGAATTCAAGTTTGGGATACTCCCTGAAAGTTTTTCAGCGGAAACGCCTGAAGTCGATTATAAATCAGCTAAAAAACTTTATTACAATGAGCCTCTCTCTGAGATGATTGCTGACGCAGTCGAAGTTTCATCGAAAAGTGTTGTGAGTATCACCGCCAAATCAAATGCCAGAACAAGTTTTGATTTCCCGTTTAGTTATGGAAACCGTCCTGAATCGCATCTGGGAACCGGTGTTGTTTACGCGGTTGTGCGTTCAATTGCGTATATTATCACGAACAATCATGTAATCCGCAACGCCACCGAGATTTATGTGAGTCAGGATGACCGGCTTTTCAGGGCGAAGCTTGTTGGTTTGGATCCTGCGACGGATTTGGCACTACTGAAGATTGACATTGGAAGCTACAAACTCACCCCTGCGCAATTTGCCGACTCCGACATGCTGAAACCAGGATACATTGTCGTTGCGATGGGTCAGCCTTATGGTTTCGAGAACACAGCAACAATGGGCATTGTGAGTGCGCTTGGACGCGGTGATATTTTCCGGACAGGTGGCTATGCGGATTTCATTCAGACGAGTGCGCAGATAAATCCGGGGAATTCCGGCGGTCCGCTTGTTGATTTGAAGGGTAAGGTTATCGGCATCAACACATTTATTTACTCTGAAACACGCGGGAATGTTGGTATTGGATTCGCAATTCCTGCAAATCTTGTGTTGAGAGTCGCTGAGGACTTGATTAAATACGGACTCGTCAAGCGTTCAGAGCTTGGTGTTACGATTCGTGCTTTGAGTGCTGAGGAAAGGATGCAGCTTGGCAAAGGGATTTTAATTGACCAGGTGATGCCGGATTCATCAGCGGAAAAAGCTGGTTTGAAGCACATGGATATAATTAGGCGTCTTAATGAAGAGACTGTGGAAAACGATGTCTGGTTGAAGACAAAAATCGCTCACTTTAAGCCCGGCGAGAGTGTTAAAATAACAATCCTTAGGGATGGCAAGGAAATTGAGATTGAAGTTCAGCTCACTGAGAAAAAATAAAATAATCTGATGAAATATTAGGAGGTTTGCATGCGCTTTCAGCTTGCATTTATCGGGATTCTGCTGTTGATTATGGGATTAATTCCCACTGGGATTCTTGCGGATGACAGAGAAAAAAAATCAGAAAAATTTGATGAATTCGAGAAATATGCTGAGTATTTCGATAAAGCGCAAGATTGCCTGCAAACCGGACAATACAAGACCGCCAGACGATATTTCAGGAAGGTCGTGAGCAAAGAAGACGTAGGTTGTCTGTCTGAACAAGAGCATGCACAGGCACGGATTGGGCTTGCTCAGGTTTACATGTTTCTTGGAGAAAAGGAGGATGCTCTATCTGTTTTCGAGGACAAAATCGATTTAGCAAAGCTTACAGACCCTGATACCAAGAAAAACACAGCACTTTTGAATGGGTATGCTCAAACCTTAAAATATTTCGGAAAACTTTTGGATGCTGAGAAAATCTCGGACAAACTGACTGCAGAATCAGCAGATAATGAAATCTTTCTGGAAACTGCAGGTGAAATCGCATATCTGCAAGGGAATTGGGACAAGGCGCAGAAATTGTTTCAAAAGGTCGAGAAACTTGTTTTCGCACGTGAAGAAACCTTGAACAAATATGACAGAAGTATGGGTGATAGAAATGTCAGCAATATATATCTGGCAGCGTGCAAAGCGAAGTATTATCTGGAGTTCATCGAAAATGAGAGTTCTTTAAGGCAGGCGTTCGGCTACTCGAAAAAGGCTGTGTACGCTGATAAACGCAACATTGACGCATATTATTGGGCTGCGAAAATCACTCTGGAAACCGAGACGCATATTGACGCGCGCAATCTGTATCTGGCGGTTGTGAAGAAGTTCAACAATCAGCATCCGGGCATTTGCAGGTTAATGATGCAGACATATTTGTTTGAGAGCGATTTGTTCAAGGCA
>JAIOTL010000010.1 GCA_021106775.1 Planctomycetota bacterium
AATATAATAATGTATCAGTCTGGATTCCCGTTTTCACGGGAATGACAACCCTTCGAAACTTGCTTGACAGTGTACTATGACAATTGGGTTTTGTGCAGCAGCAGTATCGAGCGGTCGGTATGCGATGCTATGTGGTCGCAAACTCTGCGGGTCGTTGACAGGTTATGTTTATCAGGCGGAAGCATTTGCGGATTTTTGAGGAAATAATGGAACAAATCATCAATGGCTCTCGTGTTTTCGTGCACAATATCCTTGAAGGCTTTCACTTCGTAGAAGTATGTGTAGAGAAACTCATAAAAACCGTCAATCAAAGGATTCAGCTTTTCGGGATAATCGATGAATTGGTGAGAATTTGCAGTTTTGGCATCCCAGCACTCAAGTCTATCAGCACATTCGTTGATAAATTCCGTTACGATATAGTTTTTGAAATCTCGAACCAGCAGATACGTTTGTTTACAAACCGGAAGCTTGTCATAATCGAATCCTGTTGATTGCATAACAAGTTCGACCAAAGGCTGATTTTTGATGAGTTCGATTTTCAGATACCCGGCGACAAGTGCGTCCTCAAGGTCATGTGCCAGATACGAAATTCTATCGCATTTATCAACAATCAGTGCTTCAAAAGACTTTGGAAGCGAGAAAACATCGTCATATTTTGCTTCTTCACCCGGATAATGCTCGTTGTACTTAGCAATTCCCCTTAAAACCTCGAATGTCAGGTTCAAACCGCAGAAATCAGGATATTTGTCCTCGATAAAATCGACAATTCGAAGACTTTGAAGATTATGCTCAAAGCCAATGCAGGATTTGTCGCGACACTCAGCATGTTCGCAAACAAGTCGGTTCAACAATTCTTCGCCCTGATGTCCAAATGGCGGATGCCCAATATCATGCGCGCATGCAATTGCTTCCGCTAAATCAGAATTTAATCCGAGTACGTTGCTGACAATCCTGGCAGTTTGCGCAACCTCAAGCGTATGTGTCAGTCGGGTGCGGAAATCGTTCGAGTTAAGGTCATAATAAACCTGCGTTTTCTCCTCAAGCCTCCTGAATGCTGCACTATAAATAATCCTATCTCTATCACGCTGAAACATTGTGCGATACGGATGCTTATCTTCCGCAACCTTTCTGCCAAGAGATTTTGAGGATTTTACCGCATATTCGGAAAGCCTTTCATCCTCTTCTCGTTCTAAATCCGCAGTATCGTGAAAATTCCTACGCATTCAATAACCCGTTTCCTTTTTGCTGATTTCCAATTTATTTAACGGAATTTTAACAGGAAACATGAAAAATATTAAATTCACAAAACGAAATTGCATGACAACGTGTCATATTTGCATTGTTGAAGCCCATAAAAATTACTCAGCAAAAATGTGAGACAATGTGTCATATTTGCATGGCGAAGCCGATAAAATTACCAGATGTATGCGAGGATTTCACCACCGAGTTTCTCGGCACGGCATTCACGGTCAGACTTGACACCCTTACTCGTGGTGACAATCATGATACCCAAGCCGTTGATAACTTCAGGTATATCGCGAAAACCCTTGTAAATCCGTCTGCCGGGTTTGGAAACTCTGTCAATCTTATTGATGAGTAATTCACCCTCAGGACCGTATTTAAGATTGATGTGAATCATCCCCTGCGGATGCTCTTTGTTGTCAACACTGAAATCGCTGATGTAACCTTCGCGCTTCAGAACTTCACAAATACCGACTTTGATGTTCGATGCCGGGCATTTAACAGCTTGTTTTTCTTTGCTGTACGCGTTGCGAATCCGCGTTAAAAGGTCTGCAATTGGATCACTCCACATTTTGCCTCCTCGGACTGTCCTGTTTTGAACAGGAAGTATCCATACGGTTTAAGATTGAAAGAAACAAAATACAAAGTTTTTGCGTGGTTTCAATGCTTAATTCACAAATTTCGCGATTCTATCAAAGATTTTTGCCACTAAGACACAGAAACCACGAAGCAATAATTTACTTGTCATTCTGAGGGAATGAAATGACCGAAGAATCCAGGCTAGCGAAACAGAAGATTAGGATTGCATTCTAACGTTTGATGTCTGGATAATTCTGAATCAGAATCTTTGTCTGCATTGGAAATTCAATTTTTCATATTCTCTAATTCACGTATGACAATCCTGGATTGCCACGTCAGTCGTTTCGCTTCTTCCTCGCAATGACAAGTGGGTTTACCCACCTCTGCAAAACCGAGAGATTCTGTGAAATATGCAAAGGGGACGGAAAGAAAAGTACGTTTACGTACTGAAATTTTCGATTATTGCGGATAATTCTGCGATTATTGTGTCTGCAGTGTGTGGACGCTGATAAGGCTGTTTTTTCAGGCATTTGTTTATCAGGTCAGCAAGCTCTTTTGGTAAATCCGGCCTGAGTTCGCTAAAATCTGGTGGCGATTCGGAAAAAATCATGTACGCGGTTTCCGAGGCAGTTGGTGCAACAAACGGCAGTCTTCCGGTAAATGCTTCGAATGCGATAATTCCAAACGCAAAGAAATCACAACGATTATCGATTTTAACAGAACCCTTAATCTGCTCTGGTGCCATATAAACCGGGCTTCCGATAATCTCTCCGGTCATCGTGATGCGCTCAACGCCATCGAGCCAGCG
>JAIOTL010000321.1 GCA_021106775.1 Planctomycetota bacterium
AAATATCCTGGTAATTCGGTCGGATTGTTCGGCGATAAGGTGCATATTGTAACGACCCAAGCGGATGTGCTTTCATCCGAGATTCGCGAACTTTTATGGAATAACGATATTTTGCTTAAAAACATCGAAATCGTGAAACCAACGCTTGAGGACGTTTTCGTATCCGTGCTTGGCAGGGAAACCAATGCTGAGAGCGAGGTTGTCGCATGAAAAACAACAACAATAAACAGGATATCGTAGTTTCCGTTCATGAGCTTGAACGGCGGTTCGGTAAGTTCGTCGCAGTGAACAAAGTTAGTTTTGACGTTTATCGAGGGGAGATTTTCGGGTTTTTGGGACCAAATGGTGCAGGAAAATCCACGACAATTAGGATGTTATGCGGAATTCTCAACCCTACAGGTGGCTCGGGCATAATTTCAGGATATGACATACGTAGGGAATCTGAGCAGATTAAACTTCATATCGGTTACATGAGCCAGAAATTCTCGCTTTACGAAGACCTTACAGTCGAGGAAAACATCAACTTTTACAATGGAATTTACAATATTCCCAAAGAGAAGAAAAGCGAGCGAAAAGAATGGGTCATTGAGATGGCGGGGCTTCAGAATCATCGGAAATCATTTCCCAGAGATTTATCAGGCGGTTGGAAGCAAAGGCTGGCTCTGGGATGCGCGATTTTACACGAACCGCCGATAATCTTCCTTGATGAACCAACATCAGGCGTTGACCCGATAAGCAGGCGTATGTTCTGGGATTTAATTTACGAAATGACAGGCAAAGGAGTAACCGTTTTTGTAACGACGCATTACATGGATGAAGCGGAATATTGCGACCGCATCGGGCTGATTTACAGAGGTGAGCTGATTTCCCTTGGCACACCCGACGAATTGAAACGCGAACACATGAAAGAAACCGTACTCGAACTACTTTGCAGCAATCCGCAGAGCAGAATCCAGGAGGTCGAACAATTCGCCGAAGTCAAGGAAGCTGCTATTTTCGGGCATGGCATGCACTTGATATTAATCGATTCGTCCGAGGATACGCTGAATTCGGTTATGCGCAGAAACAGCATGTTGTTTTCTGATGATAAGGAATTCAGCCAGAAGAAGGTTTTATCATCACTCGAAAACGTCTTCGTCTCGCTCATTGAAGCAAAAGACCGCGAACTTTCTCCTGAGAAGGAGGTTCGCCGATGAACATGCGGAGAATGTGGGCTGTTTCGAGAAAGGAATTTCTTCAAGTTTTGCGCGACCCGCGAAGTTTAGGGCTTGCGATACTGATGCCTGTGTTGTTAATCGTACTTTTCGGATATGCTCTCACGCTTGATATCAATAGGGTTCCAACAATTATTTGGGATCAGAGCATGACACCTCAGAGTCGGGAATATTTGAGCGAATTCAGCTCATCCGAGTATTTCGCAATCGTTGAATACACAACAAATTATGAAACAATACAAAAATACCTTGACAATGGCACAGCACTGGTTGGCGTGGTAATTCCAGGTGATTTCGCGAGTCAGCTGAAGTCCGGCAAGAAAACGCAGGTTCAAATTATCGTTGACGGTTCAGATTCAACAACTGCGCAGGTTGCCATCAGTTATGCTCTTGTGGTAACATCGGAGTATTCGAAAAATATTCTGCTCGATTATGCTGCATCAAAGGCAATTGAACCGCCTGTAAATCCAATAGAATTGAGCCAGCGATTTTGGTTCAATCAGGAGCTGAAATCCCGCAATTTCATCATACCCGGATTAATCGCTATGATTATGATGATTATTGCAGCTCTTCTAACATCGCTGACTTTCTCGAAGGAATGGGAAACCGGCACCATGGAACAACTCATAACCACGCCGGTTAAAGGCTGGGAACTCATCGTAGGAAAACTAATCCCGTATATTATCATTGGTTTCATCGATGTACTACTTGCGGTTCTGACAGGTGTATTGGTTTTCGATGTGCCGATAAAAGGCATTGTTTTCCTCGTTTTGCTATCGACATTCATCTTTCTCGTTGCAGGACTGACGCAAGGGATGCTCATCAGCATTGTAACTAAGAATCAGCTTACTTCAAACATGTTTGCGATGGTTACGACATTTGTTCCTTCGTTCATTCTCTCAGGCTTCGTTTTTGCTTTAAAGAACATGCCTGATTTCCTGCAATATCTGAGTTATGCTGTCTCAGCGAGATATTTCAACAAACTTGAGCGTACGTTATTCCTCAAAGGGCTTGGTTTTGAGTACATAGCATTTGAGTTTGTATTGCTGATTCTATTTGCGTTATTCCTGTTGTTTTTGTCAAACAATCGCTTTAAGAAAAGGTTGAATTAAGCTTGTTTTCAAAGGAAATTTGAAGAATTTAAAGGGAAAAAATGGGTAGTAATATCTCTGCTGAGCGAAT
This sequence comes from Planctomycetota bacterium, assembly GCA_021106775.1. The sequence continues at coordinate 2,397 of JAIOTL010000321.1, forward strand.
ATGGAGCATTTTAAAAAAGGAACTTATCCTTGCCTTACGAAGTCCACAAATGCGCGCGATTATTATTGCTGTGCCGATTATTCAGCTTGTTATTTTCGGATACGCGCTAACCATGGACGTTAAGGATGTTTCAATTGCGGTTCTGGACAGGGATAAAAGCTCGCTGAGTCGAGAATACATAAGCCGATTCGACAATTCGCCGTACTTTAATCTGACAAACATTATCAAAAGCGACAAGGAAGCGACGGAATTGCTGAATCGCAGCAAGGCAGACCTTGTGCTCATCATTGATAATAAATTTCACTCAGATTTGATTTCAGGTAAAACAGTGCAGGTGCAGGCACTTGTTGACGGTACAGATTCGAATTATGCAAGTATTTTGCTCAATTATGCAGCCAGAATTACTTCGAAATTCTCAATGGAAACTCTCAAGACAAATGCTATGAAAATGGGCAAAAACATGAACAGCGTTGTTGGAATCGAGCTTGAACAACGTGCGCTATACAACATTCAGCTTGACAGTCAGATATTTTTCATTCCCGGTTTGATAATGATGCTTTTGACACTGATAGTACTGCTTCTGACGAGCATGGCAATTGTTCGCGAGAAGGAAATCGGGACAATTGAGCAGATTATGGTAACGCCGGTGAAGCCTGTTGAACTCATTATCGGGAAGACTTTACCCTTCGGACTTGTTGGTTTATTTGATGCAACTGTTGTGGTTCTCATTGCGATTTTCTGGTTTGAAGTGCCGTTTAAGGGTAGCATATTGCTTCTTTATCTCGGGATATCACTTTTTCTTCTAACTGCGTTAGGAATCGGGCTTTTTATCTCGACTGTGAGCAGAACCCAGCAGCAGGCACTGATTACGACGTTCTTTTTCCTTATGCCCGGGATGCTGCTTTCCGGTTTTGCTTTTCCAATTGCGAATATGCCGGAGTTTATTCAGTGGATAACATATCTCAATCCGCTGCGGTATTTTCTTGAGATTCTGCGGTATATTTTCCTCAAGGGAGTCGGGATGGACATTCTGTGGGATAGATTCCTTGCACTTGGATTGATTGCGGGATTTGTGCTTACGGTAACCGTTGCGCGATTCAAGAAAAAGCTGCAGTAGCATTATCGGTAGGTCAGGTATCTTGCCTGACATTTATATGAAGAATTAAGAGTTTTTTACAACTAAGGACACTAAGATTCACTAAGGTTCAATATTTTTGCGAAGTTGTCATTCCTGTGAAAACGGGAATAAAGGAGGTTTTTTATTTATCCAGATGTTCGACGCTAGGATTCTTCGCTACGCTCAGAATGACAGTACACAACACTCAGAATGACAGCTTGCATCCTTCGCAATGACATATTTTTTTCTATTTACAGGAAAATGAAACAAAGAATGTTTAAAATGAAAAAGGATGTGACGAATCACATCCTTTCGCAATTTGAGTCAGAATAATTATTCTGCTGGTGTTTCTGCTGGTACTTCTGCAGGTGTTTCTGCTGGTACTTCTGCTGGTGTTTCTGCTGGTGTTTCTGCTGGTGTTTCTTCTGGTGTTTCTGCTGGTGTTTCTTCTGGTGTTTCTGCTGGTACTTCTGCTTTTTTCTTGCAGCCTGTTACGAAGACGAGACCAAAAACAAACATAACGACGAGTGAGAGAACTAAGAGTTTACGCATAAAACCTCTCCTTTTTTTTCGACACGGGTTTCGTGATGTTCGATTACTGTAATCAAACTTTCGGATTTCTAAGAAGCAATTAATATGCCAAGTTACTAATTAGTTCGAAACGTTATAACAATATGTGATATAAGGACTTATAACAGCTTGAGCAGATGTAACGAATATTTACTTTTTCTAAAATCGTTACATGTTGTTACAAATATTACAGAATGTAACATTTATTTACATAAAATAAATTACTTCAAGCATCAATGAATATCTAGTCGGAAAGTAATATGAAGGCATCGATTTAGCGATAGTTAGCGTTTTGCAGGCACCAGCTGAAGAATGTACCCAATACAAACCTATTCATTTGCTATGAAATCGATTTAGCGACAATTTATGGACGAACTGCAATCATACAACTGCTTGTGTACCGCTATTTAGCAAGCTACACGCCACCTTGCAGAGATTGACAGACAACCCTCCTCGTGTCATTCTGAACGAGTGAGTGAAGCGAACGCAGTGAAGAATCCAGGCTTGCGGAGTAATAGACGTGGAATTTGTTTGAATAATCTATGTCTGCAGAACAACGAATCCGAATCTTTGTCTGCATTGGAAATAGATTTCGCATTGTTCGATGTTTTGTGTATGACCATCCTGGATTGCCGCGTCAGTCGCTTTGCTCCCTCCTCGCAATGACGAGATTTATTTATCATTATCAACTTCGTCAGGTCTTGTAACCAGCATTCCACCCATTGTAGCTGGTAAATTATGCTGAAAAACAACCCCAAGTTCGTTACACCTCGTCTGAAAATCCTCAAATTGATAATCAGGATTTGTCGTTTCCCATTCACGTAACAATTTTATCTGTTCATCAGTTGGACTTACAAGTTCGAAATCACCGAATGTTATCTTCGCTTGTTCAGCAGTCATTCCTTCATCTTCAGGATTAACAACCACTTCATCTGGATTTCCAAAAACATTCTTTTTCCAATTAAACACTGTTGCTGCATTGTTCCATTGTTTCTTACCAACCAGACGATGTATTTTCCCATCTTTGTCAGAAAGGAATACA
>JAIOTL010000439.1 GCA_021106775.1 Planctomycetota bacterium
ATTCCACCAGCTTGACCGGCGAATAATCGCGCATTAGTCTTCAACAGGGACTAAATAGAAATTTAGGTTGATTTGATTTTTGCGCGGTACTTGTCAGGTAATCTGTCATAAATGTCGCTGACCTTGAATGCCAGTCCATCAGTTTTTGTTATTCCGCGGAATTTAAAACTAGGGAAATTCATTTGCAAATAACTGCCGAATTGTCCCAAGTCATTGTAAATACTTCCATCATTTAGCTCGCAAACATAGATTTTGTCGAACTTCGCAAAGATTTCATCAAGACCGGGTTTCAGCGGATGCAAGTGCTTGATGTGAAGCTGACCGGTTTTTATACCTGAATCAAGCAATTGATACATGATTTCTTCGACAGGACCATGAGTTGACCCCCAACTTACAAGCAGAATTTCACCCTCTATTTCACCGGTAATTCCACCTGTCCTCCAGACGCCATCCTTGCGATATACGGGTTTCTGCAGTTGCTTCTGATACGTCAGCAGCTTGCGTCTGCGTTTTGCGATCATTTCGACATGATAATACGGGCTTCCTGAAGGTTGTCCGTACTCGTCGTGTTCCAATCCGGTTATTGTCGGGTATTTCCCATTTTTAATAACCTGTCCTGGGAAAGCTCTATTGTTCAAACCATCTCGACGAAGCGGATACGGCGTGAAAAATTCAATTGGTGTTAAATCAGGCGTAATATCCTGCATAACACCTTCTAATGCTGGCATTTCAAACGATTCAACGCGCATACCCAGATTCGCGTCCGTTAGAATAATCACCGGCATATTATATTCTTTAGCCGCGTTGACAGCCTCAATCATTGTGTAAAAACAATCCTCTGTAGTGCAAGGCGCAAGAACGATTCTCGGAGCATCGCCATGCCCGCCGAATACCGCATGATTGAAATCAGACTGCTCAGTCTTTGTCGGCTGACCTGTTGACGGACCTCCACGCATAACATCGATAATTACAATTCCGATTTCAGCCATGCAAGCAAGTCCAAGCATTTCTGTCTTTAACGAAAGCCCTGGTCCGGAAGTTCCTGTTAAAGCAACACGCCCGCTAAATGATGCGCCCAATGCAGTTCCAATTGCAGAAATTTCATCCTCACATTGTATGAACATTCCCCCGAATTTCGGAAACTGAGCACGTAAAACTTCCATTATCGAAGAAAAAGGTGTGATAGGATATGCTGCCCCGAACCTGACACCTGCAGCGATTGCGCCCATTGCCAGCGCATGATTTCCATTCATTGTTACCATGCCGCGTTTACGAGATTCAGGACTCGTCAACTTGATAAGACGCTTCAATTCTCCAATCTCGTACGCAAGACCGGCATGATACGCTCTCTTTGCATTGTTGATAACTTCCTTGGATTTATGCGAAAATTTCTCATTAATCTGGTCTTCAAGCAAATCATTGTCAAGTGAAAGAATATGCCCTAAAAGTCCAAGCAGAAACATGTTCTTACCCTTCTGAATCCTCCCGCCTGAACCACCTAAAGCCTCGATTGTACGTTGTGCGATGGGAACACCGATGCATCTGAATTCTTTTCTGTCTTCCTTCGATACTTTTACATGCTCGGTATCAAAAATCAGAATTCCACCTTTGCGAAGGAAATCTCTATTGTGCTCGAAACTGTCCTGGTAAAACACGACGAGAATATCGGCATAATCACCAGCGGATTGAGGATTTTTACTAATTCTCAGTTGAAACAGCGATTCACCACCGGAAATTGTCGCTGGATACGTTTGAAAGGTTATTACCCCGTATTCTGTTCTACCAGAATATATTGCCAGAACTTCTCCGACCGCTTGAATTCCGTCCTGAGAATATCCTGCAATGCGAATTACGATATCGTCAATTTTCTCAAATTTCTGACTTTCACGTAGATTACTCGGTTCAGTAATTCCGCTATCAGGTGACATCGTCGACTCCTTAAATGTTTTTAAGTACTTTCTACGTACTTTTTAGCACTTATAGATATATATTCTTAGAAATACAAACCTGTATTTAAAAGATTATGCAAATAGTTGTGAATTCCGCAAAAAATTATCAAAATTATGGCAAAACCTTATAAGATGTTGAAAAATAATCAAGCAAGACTGGATGGAGAATAAAATGGTAAAAAAATTGATGAAGGGTAATGAAGCAATTGGCGAAGCGGCGATTCACGCGGGTTGTGAAGCGTATTTCGCATATCCGATTACACCTCAGACGGAAGTGGCGGAATATCTTGCTCGCCGGATGCCTGAACTTGGGAGAGTATTTTTGCAGGCTGAATCCGAACTTGGCGCGATAAACATGATTTATGGAGCAGCAAGTGCCGGTGCCCTGTTTTCACCTCAACGTCTTCACCGGGATTATCCCTGATGACAGAAGCGATTTCATATATTGCTGGTTCGCATATTCCCACGGTTTTAATCAATATTGTTCGTGGCGGTCCGGGTTTGGGTGGGATTTTACCTGCGCAATCAGATTATTTCCAGGCGACAAAAGCAGCAGGGCATGGCGATTTCCGATGTCTTGTACTTGCGCCTTCGTCGGTTCAGGAAGCTGTCGACCATGTAATAATGGCATTTGACCTGGCGGATAAATATCGCGCGCCGATTCTGATTATCGGCGACGGTATGATCGGTCAGATGATGGAACCGGTTGAATTTCCTGAGAAATCTACCGAACCGAAGGATTTACCGAGGAAAATGTGGTCAGCAGATGGTCTCGGCGGGCGGGAGAGAAATATTATTACGTCGCTGTTCCTTGACCCGCTTAAGCTTGAGCAAGTCAGCATCGACTTGAAGGCAAAATATGACCGGATGAAAGCGGAAGAAATCAGGTACGAACTGCTTTATGCGGAGCAAGATTACGACCTCCTTGTTGTTGCTTACGGAACAATGTCCCGTATCTGCATGACGGCTATTGACGAGCTGAAAACGGAAAAAGGTATCAATGTCGGGCTTTTGCGTCCGATAACTGTTTTCCCTTTCCCGGAGAAGCAGGTTTTTGATGCTGCTCAGAAGGCGAAATCGGTTCTCACCGTCGAAATGTCAATGGGACAGATGCTCGAAGATGTCCAGAGTGCGGTAGTGGGTACGAAACCGGTGGAATTTTTCGGAAGAACAGGCGGAATTGTTCCCAGCCCTGATGATGTCAAGAATGCAATCCTTAAGAACCTTGATAAATACAAATAATTTCTGTGTTTTATCTTGCAATTTCTTAATGTTAGAAATGCGTTCTGAATTTATGGTTCCGAAATATTACCTTTGTCATTCCCAACTTGATTGGGAATCCATCGAATGCAAGATAAATACAATGTTACTGGATTCCTGCTTTCGCAGGAATGACACACAAACCAATACATATTTACTACTACCGATTTTTTTGCATTGTGGTTAAATAGAATCGGATGAAACTCTAGGTATTAAGATGGCAAAACCTCCGAAATTGATGGATATATTCTTCGGCATGTTGTTCAGGATATTTATTAATGTTCTGCTGGCGTTACCGACTCGATGGATTTACCGATTCATCGGAACAGTAAGCATTTTTGCGTACAAACTTTCACGCCGACATACACGTTTTTCAAGACTGAACCTGCGCATGTGCTTTCCAAGCCTGTTTAATCCAACTTTGGATATGGATGATGCGTCGGATGTAAGGCTTGAGCGTTTTATCAGACGAAATTATCGGCAGATGTTCTGGGCTTATGTCGAGGGATTCATCGGGAACAGAAAAAACACCCGAAGCTCGATTCATAAACATCTCAGGCTTGTTGTACATGAAGAAACACGAAAATTGTTGGCGGAAAAGCTTGAGGAACTTAGCACCAGCACAAGCGCAAAGGGTGTGATTTTCAACGTCGGACATGCCGGCTCATGGGAAATTATCGGGCACACAATGTCTTGCGCAGGAATCCCTTTGAACGTGGTAGCACGACCGCTTGACATTGAAACAATCAACGCTGAGGTAGATAAAACTCGCGAACGTTTTGGGATGCGGATAAGCTCGAAGTTCGGCGGGATGGTTGCGATGACGCGGTCAATTCTCAAGGGTGAAAGTCTAATGCTGGCAATTGACCAGGATGCAGGCATCAAAGCATCAGGGATTTACGCGAATTTTTTCGGTCATTGGTGTAAATGCATCGAATCTTACGCGCTTCTCGCTCTGCGGTACAATGTGCCGATAATTCCTGCGTACGGTTACCGTCACGGTGAGGATTTCAAGTTCACCATGGTCTGGGGCAAGCCGATATACGCAAAAGGCAATTACAAAAATCTTAATGACGTTTATCGGGTTGTGCAGGATTGGCATGATGTGTTCGCAGCGCAGCTTTTGCGGTATCCGTATCAATATGAATGGTTTCATAAGAAATGGCGTACAAGACCTGCGGATGAGGAAAATGTTCAGAAACCTTATGAATTGGATAAACAACCTAAGAAAGAAAAAATTGCTGTGCTAAGAAATCAGGTAGAAAAACCGAACAAAATCGAGAAAATTTTGGAATATTATAAGGAGCATCAGTCGTTATTTGAGAATATGCCAGGCTTCGGCACACCTTACAATTTATCAGAATGACATGGACAAAAACATACTAAAACAGGCGAATATCATCAGGTTTACAAATCGGATGCAATACATTCGAAATCGCGTTTATATGCTTGATTCCGTCAGCTCGACCAATGAAATCCTGCTTGCTCTTGATGAAATAGAGTCAGGCACAGTTATCCGCGCGAAAACTCAGACGTCGGGCAAGGGTAGGCAGGGCAGAAACTGGCATTCAGATGATGGAGGACTCTGGTTTTCTGTCGGTTTCAACCTTGACAAACTCTCGCAGACGGAATACCTTGCCGAAATCGATGCACACAAAATTATCGGAATCAATCTTGCCAGCGCACTTGCAGTGGTCAGAGCGATAATTCAGGTAGGTGTTAAAAACGCAAAAATTAAATGGCCTAACGATGTCTATCTCAACGAGCGTAAGATTTGTGGGATTTTGACTCAAAGCAGATTCGAGGGGAGAAACTGCCGAATTGTTGTTGGCATCGGGCTAAATGTGAATCAGAAAACGTCCGTTTTCCCTGAGGAAATTTCTGAAAAAGCGGGAAGTTTGGCATCGATAACCAGCACAAATTATAGCATTGAGAAGATTCTCGGACTGATTCTCATTGAGCTTGACAAATTAATTTTCGATATTCTCATTTCTGGCAGTATTGCAGGAGTTTGCAAGGAAATAAACAGATATTCCATGTTGAATGGAAGAGAGGTAAAGCTTCAGCATGGTGCGAATGTTTATTCAGGTATTGTCCAGAGTATTGCCAACGACGGCGCGCTTCATCTGCTTACGAATACTAAATCTGCATTTAATCATAAAATTTCTTCGGGTGATATTTTAGAGGATAGCTCGATGAACAATGTTTTGAAATTTTATGCGGGTGAGATTTCAGATTTTTCATTTCCACCTTTTTAGTGTGTTCACCAAAAAATAATATACGTTTTAAAGAGTTTGCATCAATTATCTTCTTAAAGTAAAATTACCCAATATTACATTTTTAATATCATTTTAGGATAGATATGCACAAGATATATGTCGGCTTGGGCGCAAATCTCGGACAAAGATTACTTACGATGAGAGGTGCTTTCGAGGCAATGAAAAACATCCCTGCAACGTTCAACTGGCAGATTTCAAAAGTGTATGAAACAAGCCCAGAGCATAAAGCAGGTCCAGATTTTCTCAACGCTGTCGCTTCTGCAGAAACCGAGCTAGAACCGCAAAGACTCCTCGAATATTTGCTGTCACTTGAGCACGAGTTCGGCAGACGCAAGCACGATGACCGCTCACGCGAACTAGACCTCGATTTACTCGATTATGACAACATAATTCTCGAAAAACATTCGCCAGATTTGATTCTCCCTCACCCGCGATTACATTCCAGATGGTTTGTGTTGAAACCTATGTGCGATATTGATTCCAATTGGAAACACCCAGTTCTGAACAAAACCGCCGGGGAATTACTTGCTGATACCGGTAACGAAGGGCGTGAATTCAATGGAAGTATTTAACAAACTGCCAGAAATTGTCAGAACCGTTGAAAATTATCGTAATTCTGGATTAAAAATCGGTTTCGTACCTACAATGGGCGCACTTCATGCCGGTCATCTCTCACTAATCAAAAACGCACGCTTAGATTGCGACAAAGTTGTCGTGTCAATCTATGTTAATCCAACTCAGTTTGGGGCAAACGAGGATTTAAATAAATATCCCAAACCTTTTGAACGAGACTTTGAATTATGCTGTGCTGAGGGCGTTGATATGATTATGCACCTTAAAGATTCAGACATGTATTCCGCGAATTATCGAACATATGTCAACGTCGAGTATTTAACCGAAACGCTTTGTGGAGCGACGAGACCGCGTCATTTCAGAGGTGTAACGACGATTGTGGCGAAACTTTTTAACTTATCTAAGCCGCATGTTGCTTATTTTGGGCAGAAGGACGCTCAGCAGGCGATTGTGATTAAACGGATGGCAGCGGATTTGAATTTCGATGTAACGGTCAAAATTTGCCCGATTTTGCGCGAGGATGACGGACTGGCATTGTCATCGCGAAATATTTTTCTGTCTTCAGAGCATAGAAAACAAGCGGTTGCGCTTCAGAAGGGATTACAGAAAGCAATGCAGCTTTACGATGCTGGCGAGACAAACCCACAAATTCTCATCAATGCTGTGACAAAAACAATAAAACACGATAGCACAGGCAGAATCGACTATGTAGAACTTGTCAGTGTCGAAAATCTTCATCCGATTTCAGAAGCAAATGAAAAAGCACTTTTGGCTGTCGCTGTTTTTTTCGATAAAACGAGACTGATTGACAATCAGCTTTTACCTGCTGATACAACGATTTAAGCAATGTTTGAAAAACAACCTATAGTGTCATTCCCAACCCTGTCCTAAGTTGAGCGTTGGGCGTGTCATTCTGAGTGAAACGAGGAATCCTAGTGTATGAACGTCTGAATTCTTCAGTCGTTGACCTCCTTCAGAATGACAATATCTGGATAATTGAAGAACTTTGTTCGCAGGAATGACAAATTTTCGAGTTTTCAAACACGATTTAGTCCGCTTCCCTGAAATAAACCTGAAGCGACGAACCCGTCGGCAGCTCGATGCGCTCGATGTAAGGCACACCACCGATAACAAGCCAGTTCACAAACACAATTGAGTTAATTTTTGTGTTGAAAATCGCGATGAAAGTTTCTATCTGAAGGTTTTCAGTTACCGGAAACATGTAAATGTTTATAAGGTCAAGCAATGCATAAGTTTTGTAAAAGTTAAGCGTGAAAATATTTTCACGAAACTTGGAGTCAAAATTTGACCGCGAATTTAGCATGAATTTCGGCAGTGCTTTTTTCCTCATTTCGGTTGTAATAAAACTCGATGCAATGTTGTTAATGCCTTCCTGAGCTTCACTTAAAATCTTCCCAAGCAGATTTATTTTCTCAAGTTTCGGTTTTGTTAACATAAATTCATATTTATCGATTTTTCCAACCTCCCAATTCCCTTGCCAGATATAATTTCCTTCATCATATTTGCGAATCCCGTTGACTCTCGTGCTTTTTATGCGCATGACTTTGAGGACATTGCTGATTTTCCAGGTTTCTGAGTCTGTGCTCAGCACAAGAACTGTGCTTGCGAATTTTGAAATCGATTTCAGCGTAAAATGAAGATTACCCTCAACTTCGCGCATGTCTGAAATACCAAGATACAAGCCGACAATGCCACAAACATATCTCCAGAATTGTGCTGAATCCTCTGGCTTAATATTGCGAAATAACATGATGTTGTTGTCAGTTGCGGTCAGAAGTTTTGCATAATTGCGATTATCAATCGAGTAGAGAAAAGTTGCGGCAGAGTAAAATGGGTTTTTGAAATCTCGAGTCTCAAAATTTGTAAACGGATATTCCTTTTGTAAATTCAGGCTTATGCCCTTGTTAAATCCGTTTTGAGGTGGTGTAAAATCTGTTGTTGCTAATCCTCCTGTTGAATGCCCATTTTCATCAATGCTGGTGTTGTAATTTTCAGTTTTTTCGCTTATGAATTTCGGTCCAGTGTTGTTATCAACAGGGGTGTCGGAGTTTTTAATATCTTCGGGAAATTCGATAACTTGGCAGCTCTGAAAAAGAACAATCAGCATAAAAGTTAAAATAATTCGCACAAATATCATTGCTTCTCCGTTATAATCCCTGCAAGATGATTTTAGGAAAGAAAACACAACCTTTTCGATTATAACTGATTTACATGATGTACAGAATATCAATTTTGCTTGTATCTATTATTCTGGCGACAATCGTTCTGAGTCTTGGACTGTCGGCGAGTTCAGCGATATTTCCATTTTTTGCGAAATCCTATGTTTTATCGAACATTATCTTTGTCAGCCTTGTATTTCTCATGTTTTTCGAGACATTTTTCCTTTATTGCAGGTTGATTTCAGAAATGTCAAATTCTAATACAAAGTCACCCATGCTGTTAATTTCGATTGTGAAAAACCTGACAGAGTCAATATATTTCATATTCTTGCTTCTGCCTTTTGTTGCATTGTGCAAGGTTTTCCTCGCTTTTGAGTTTTCTGAAATCCTTTCGCCATTGTTTGTTTTCGCCTTTGTAATAATCATAATTCGGATGAATGTTCTGTTTCTAACGTTGATAAATGCTCGCTTTGAGAGTTTTATGCGCATACTTCTGTTATTGACGTTTCTTCTACCGGTGTTCGGATTTTGCCTATGGGAATTTTCAGGACTTTCTACCGTTTGGCTTGCGTATATCAGCCCAGCATGGTTTCAGATGGAGGTTTTACGAAGCCCTACAATACCAATTTACCCATTCTTCATCATCTGGATTGTACAGACACTATCAATGTTTATCCTATCGAGAATTCGCCTAAAACACCTGGTCTGCAAAGGGAGAATGCAATCATGAGAATTTGTGCTATGGGATTTATCATGGTTGTTTTTTCATGCAATTTCACTATTGCGATGGGTGCTGAGTCTGAAACGACGAAGATTTCCGCTTATTGGCTCACAGGAAATATTGGCGCATATAATCTTCCAATGCCGCTTAAGCTTGAATTCACAGGTACAAATGAACAAATTCATAAAATTAACATCGATGCAGGAGCTTTTCATTTCAGCTTTCGAAAAAACTCAAACGAAATGACAGTCTGGGTGCAGTATCCTAAAGGCACAAGCAGAATTAGGTGTTCAGCATTGAATAAGAAAAATGTTGAACTCGAATCAGTAAATCTGCAGGTTCCAACAGGGGAAATTCGTGATTCAAATTTTTTATCTATCCGCTTCACCGCCGTTATCGCCAACGATTATAATCTGATTCACAACCCGCGATACGCCAATTTCATCCTCGCTGAGCGCGATGTACCCACGAATTGGTTCAATTTAATCGCTTTTGACGAACTTGTAATCAAGGATTACCGTGCTTTGAACGAGAATCAACTTGGAGCCATCAAGAATTATCTGAAATCAGGCGGTGTTGTCATTATTCCGACAAGATTTGCTGATGCGAAAAATGTCCTGCAGAAGCTCAAAATTCCTGCTGACTTTTCCATACACGAGAATGCGGTTACCACGTTTAAAAGCCGGAATTACATACTTCTACGCTCATCCATGAAATTTCATGCAGGATTGATTCAGAAATATAAAATCTCCGACAACCTGAATTTGTCTGATGAACTTGAAATCATCCGCCTTGACCAGAAAACTCAAAATATACCCTTCAACCTTGATATTCTGCGAAATCTGACGGAATATGCAGGTATCGAGAATTCTACTTTTCTTGTCAACGAATCAGCGGAGCAAAGGAACAGACTTGTATTGTACATTGCAGTTGCGATGTTTTTAACCATGCTGATTCTGATTATCGGGTTACGACAATTCAAGAATCTGTCGACGATTGAGAAACAATTGCTCATTATCGCATTCTGTCTTATTATTTCCATCGTGCTGTTATTCATGCAAGATGTTAATACCGTTGATTCGTCGAGCTTTACGGTAACTTTGGTCGATAATTGCACGGAAAACCCATTTAACCTGAATGCCGAGATAAAACTGCTTAGTTTCAATCATGCTGCGACTATTCGACTCCCTTTCAACGATGGATTTATCAGGATTCTGTCCGCGGATTCTGAGGGATTAAGTGAAAAAATGGACATCAGCATAGATGAGAAATCATACACTGTAAAAACGCATGCTCATGCCAAATTATATATCGCCAAGCTTGACGTTAACGAGCATGAAAAGCACTTGGCAATTTTTCGGAGCAAAAATAATATTGTTGCTACGAATCTCAGTGATAATACGCTCCGAAAACTTGTATTAGTCGATGATTTCAAAGGAACATTGCCTACTAACCTTGAAAAATACGAGAATTTAACGCTCGATGCTGTTTCAATCCCGTACAGAAGCCTATTTTCCGATTATTTTGAGATTGCCCATCCTGAGCAAGTTAAATATGCAAAATTTACCAGCAGCATTATCCGAAAAAACAGGCAATTTGTTGTGGGTTATTGTTCAAACACAAGAAATAATCTTCGAATTCTTCTTTCACCAATTAGATAAATTAAAAAAATTGAAGTAATTTGCATATTATGAAATATAATCGAAGAGTATCAACCTGAAGCAAATTTCGATAAATGATTATTCGAGGTCAATCATGGTAAGCACACGTAATCGAGGAATCTCAATTTCTACGATTCTGATGTTTCTGGGTGGCGCGGCTGTCCTTGTAGCATCATATTTTCCAATTTTATCCAATCATGACAAAACTAAGATTAATGTAATAAATGCGGACACTCAGCTTGCATTGGCTGTTTCCGAATATCTTACTGCAAAAACGCAGGGTGAGGAAAAAATTAAGCTTCAGGAAGCTGATATTCAATTGCAGAACAGGTTAACGTTCGACAAAGCGCATCCATTGTTTGATGTCGAGGAAGCATCTACTGAGCCGCCTAAGCCTAAACCAACTCTGAGCGATAAGGATGGCGCAAAGGAAATAATGTTCATTGCACTCAACGAGATAAGCGATTATTACGGTTTTGATTTAAATGACATGAAGAATTCGAAGACTATTGCTGAGTTTGTGAAGTTAATCGTGAATACTACGAATATGCCCAATATGCTTAATTACCTCAAAATGTATAATTTTATTAATAGCCATTCAGAGAATTTTTCAAAGGAAACACAACAGCAAACTTCGTTTAAACGCTGGGTACTTGCTGGTATTTTAATTCTGGCGGTAATTCTCATTGGTGCTTCATTTTTATTCACTTTCAGGCATACAAACGTTCTTTTCCTTGCATTCTCTTTACTTTGCCTGATTTTGATACTTTTAATGTTCTATCAAACGTCAATGACACACAGCAAAACGCTTGACCTAGGAAATCTCTATGCTGACGGCACGTTGATTTTCCTGGGTGGCGGATTGTTTCTGTTTTTAAGCTCGATAAGCGGTATCAACAGCAAGAATTGGCTTGTTGCGATAATCGTTTACCTGATTGTGCTTGCGCTTGCTGCAATTTTGTTCTTCTTTTTCAAGGATTCGTTTAGTTACCTTTGGTTTATGTATATTAAGCTGTGATGAATTGAATTTTTTCTCATGAAACTCGAACGATATTTTATTACTGATTCTCTGTCTGTCGGTAAATCGGCATGTCTTACCCGCGACCAAGCCAAACATTGCAGAACCGTAATGCGCAATAAGGTTTGTGACAGTGTTGTGCTTTTTAACGGTGTTGGCGGAGAATTTATCTCGGAAATTACTGAGATTTCTAAAAATGATATTGTGCTGAAGGTTCTTGAATTTGTTGATGTTAATCGAGTGCCTGATGCTGAAATCTTGCTTTTTACCGCCATGCCGAAACACAAAAGGTTCGATTTTCTTATCGAAAAGGCGACGGAGCTCGGAGTAAGCAAGATTATTCCGCTTTTAACGAGTCGCTCAGGCAATATAAGGTCTGCAGCGAGTGAATCTAAAACCGAAAGGCGTAAAACCAAAATTATTGAAGCCTGTAAACAATGCGGCAGAAACATTTTGCCCGAATTATGTGCACCACGCAATTTGGAATCAATGCTTGAAATCGATGCAGACTTGAAGATAGTCCTTCATCCTAGCACAACAAATTTCAGGATTACCGAGGAGAAAAGCAAATTCAAGTCAATCGCGCTGGCAATCGGTCCTGAAGGTGGATTTACTGACGCTGAGGTACGAAGTCTGAAGAGAAACGGATGGCAGTGTCTGACGATAGGTCAAAGCATTTTAAGAGTTGAAACCGCAGTCATCGCTGCACTTTCAATAGTAAATCATATTCTTGACCAACAAAACTAACCTATTTTCCCCGATGTCATTCCGAGTGATGTAAGCACTCACCCAGTGTCATTCCGAGTGATGCGAATGAAATGAGCGTTGCGAGGAATCCAGGCTAGGCAATGTTTGAAAAATAGTAATGATTGAATTTTATCAGATTTGCGTGAGATTCGGAATTTCTAATTGAAGAACGCCGCAGGTGAAGCCAAAGCTCCATTGAGGACGTTTTGAGTGATGAAATTTTAAAGATTGCATGAAGCTGGTAAAATGCACAAAAGTAGTTTTCAAACACAGCCTAGTGCTTTGTCAAGAAAGTAGTAAAGGATTCAAAAAAACTGTCATTCCCAACTCGATTGGGAATCCAGAATAAGTTAGAATATAATATTGTATCAGTCTGGATTCCTGTTTTCACAGGAATGACAACCCTTCGAAATTTGCTTGACACAGCCTAGCACAATGTAAAACATGGATTTTATTAAAATGTATTATGTAAGATAAATTCTGAACCTTATTCAATGTTATTTATTGGAAATGATGAAATTTAGTATTCCCTGTCTATATGATGGACTATCCTGGATTCTTCACTTCGTTTGCTTTGCTTCGCTTCATTCAGAATGACAAATTTAGTGGGTTTGCCCACCCTCACGCTTGATTGCATTTTTCTTGCAGACGATGGTGCAGAATCCGCAGCGTTTGCACATTTCATCATTAATTACTGGTTTGCGCAGAACTGCATCAATTTCAATCGCCGGGCAGGAGAATGTATTAATACAAACTACCAGGCAATCTTCGTTGCCATATTCGCAAAGTTCCTGGTCAACAACATATTTATTATCATTGAGTTCGTCATGCTTTTCCTTTTGCAAGGTACATGGTGCTCGGAAAATCACGCAACGAGTGCCGGTTTCATCAAGTGCATCGAAAAATCCCAGAATTGCGTCTTGAAAATTGAAAGGATCAACAATTTCGTATTTGATGTCAAGAGCATCAAGCATTATGTCAATTTTCATGAATTTTGAAGCGCTTTTCTGCCCGCCGGTCATTGCAATATAATCGTTGTCGAGAATAACAACCAGAACGTTTGAATCGTTGATTTTACTATCGATTATGCCAGGTAAACCCGAATGTAAAAACGTTGAATCTCCGATGACAGCAAGCGCCAGTGTGTCCGTAAATCTGCCGATTTCGCTGAAACCCGCTCCCATCCCGATACTTGAACCCATGCAATTAACTGTTTGAAGCATATTGAAGCCAGCATCAAGACAACCCAGGGTATAACACCCTACATCCCCTGCAATCACGTATTTTTGACCGTAATCTTCAAGAACCGTCTTCATCACCCAAAATGATGCTTTATGCGGGCATCCGCTGCATAAACTTAGCTCCCGATGTGGCAGTTCAGGTAAAGTTCTCTTGTTGTGCGAAACATCTGTGTCAACTCCGGGCGATATTTCCTCGACATGCTCTAGTGAATCAGCATGAATGATATTTATGAGAGTTTTCTTCAGCGTGTCAGGATTTAACTCGTCAACTTCGTCGATTCTGCCATTAATTCTGCCGTACCATTTTTTATTCAAATCTACGAAAAGACTTCTTATTTCCGTTTCGATAAACGCGCTTGTATCCTCTACGATGAGTATTTTCTCGACATCTGCAATGTTATCGTGCAGAAAATGTATCGGCAGCGGAAATGCAAAACCAAGTTTCACAAGCCGAATTTTGTTCCACAAACGCAAGGTATCAACAGCTTCGTACGCGATGGAAAATCCTATCTCGCTTGCGATAATCACAAGTTCAGGTTTTTCTCGTTTATTTTTGCGGCAATTGGGTTCACCGTCGATAAGGACGGTTTCATCGTCTGCAAATTCGTTGCGCACTTGCTCAATTAAGTCGAATTTCTCAGATTTATTCAGCCCGAACACTCGATTGAACATGTTTTTCTCTGAAATATTTTGTGCCACCTTCATTTTTCCAACTTGACTGCGTTTTTGCGACAGCACAGGCAGATTCACTGCTCGGACGTTTTCAGCATCCCATTTTATTACTTGTTCAGATTCATCGTCAATTTTCTCGGAATGCTCGCTGAAATGAAGGTCATCCACATCATGCTCAACCTGCACAAGACTTTGCTGATGCGCCACGCGAGTTGTTATCCTGATGACAACAATTTGTTTCAAAAGCTCAGATAGATTGAATGCCCATCGCACCATCATTTCTATCTCCGCAGGTGTTGACGGTGATAGGACGGGTATATTTGCAGTACGCAGAATCCATCGACTGTCAATGCTTGAGGTTGATGCCAATGCTCCGGGGTCGTCTCCGAGAATCAGCACCAAAGAGCCTTTTTCCAATCCTGTATGAGCGAACGTGAGAAGGAAATCTGCAACTATGTTCAAACCATTCTGTTTCATAATCGCCATGGTTTTCGCACCTGAAAGCGCACATGCTGCAGCTTTTTGGAGCGCGACTGTTTCATTAATAGACCAGCAAGCGTTCAAACCCGTAAAATCATTAGAATCGGATGATGATGAATCATGCTGCGATTTTGCCCTGTCAATCAGAATTTCTGCAATCTGCGTTACAGGTGAACCGGGATAAGAATAAACAAATTCAACACCTTCCTGCATTGCGCCATATGCTGCCGCTTCATTCCCTGACATCAACCTATAAATCGATGAAAATTCCAATAAATCATCAGTCTCAGAGCTTGAAAAATACTTGAGTGCTTTGAGGTTGATTGCCAATAATTCGTTCTGAAAAACCTGATGAAGGGCGGTTTTAAGTACTTTTGACGAAAATGGCAGCCATCCTAATTCACTTGCTTTTGAAAGAAGCAGGATATTGGTGATTTTTTCATTGTCAAAATATTTAATCGCCAAATCTGTCGCATCAATGGTTTCCATCGCTTGTACATCTTCATTTATCTCAGCAATTATTTCATCTACGCTCACATTCTGGGCA
>JAIOTL010000472.1 GCA_021106775.1 Planctomycetota bacterium
CAGTCCTATGAAATCAACCGCGACAAGTAAACCTGCTTTTCTTTGACAACATTGGCACTAGGACTCAAAAGTTATTTGACCTATTGACAATGTGGTTAACTTAAACCAGCAAGGCTGGACAGATTTTCCGTATATTTTCTGCATGTTTGCTTGTCGATGCTCCAGCCTTTGTTGCCTTTCACCGCCATAACCTTTCCAGCATCAGTATTCAGAAGCATCTGTTCACCAACGGTAAAACCTTCAGCATCCTTCAAAACACATTTCCTGTCCATGTGAATCTGTGTGCCAGCGTTGGATTTCTTGACTTCGAGAACAACAACATTATTTTGTACTTCAACCATAATAACCTCAAGTAAAACTTACAGAGATTATAATCGCAGCACAGACATCCTCTGACAAATCCAAAACCTAAAAATCCTCTTTATGCGATTTTTCCTTGACGAAAACAACGAAATCCGCAAGCCCTTTTACTTTGTCTGTTTCAATACTATCGAAATCTTTCACCGGAATCGCGCTCAGTATACCAATCTTCAAGCCTTTATCGCGAAGTAGCAATCTTTCAACGGTACCAAGTCTGTAATCCGAATGAAATGAGCCGTCAACATGATAAACCTTCATCCCCTTGTTTTTCTGCATGTACAAATAAATACTCTCTGCCATCGTATCGTCTTTGACGCACTGGGCAGCATACATCCTATCAAGGTTCATTTTGTGCCCACCCGAGCCCATCATCTGCTTCATTACGTCAAAAAATCGATTTTTATAATCACCTTCATCCGTGTTAATCTTCTTAGCAATGTGTTTTCGCTCATCCGCAGGCAGATTATCAAGTGCTTCAACCCCGCCACGAGCAACAATCCCTGCGTATTTTCGCGGAACGTTGGCGGCAATCACACTTAAACCCTTGATTTTGGCAAAATTCACCATAGGACGATAATCCTTCAAGTAATTGGGCCATGGACGCGCTTTCGCAAACAAATCTTGCTCAGAAATCTTCCCAGACAAATAATCATCCAGAACTTCCTGCACATCTCGCTCAAACATCTCAAGCGACAGGGCAAAATTGGGATTCTGCGAATACAACGTACTAAACAAACCAATCTCAAGGCTGTGCGATGCTGAGGAATCATGCTTTTCACCGAAAAATACAACGTCGTTTACAACAAGCATCAACACCATTTCCTTGTACGAAACAAATTTTCCGGATTTTTCATGCCAGATTTTCATCTCAACTTCAGGCGTCAATATCTGCATTTTGGGAGTTTTTTTCGGTTTTTTCGTGATTTTCGTTTTCATCACCAATTTTATCAGTTCCGAGCATTCAAGTGCTTTTGCATCCGCAGAAAGAATCTCTGCATCTGCAAACCAGCCTTGAAATGCATTTTCCGCATATTTCACCGCTTTCCTGCTTTTGCTTGTAACAAAAACGTGCAGTAGTTCAGGCACTTTTACTTTTTCCTTAATCTGTGCAATTCTTTCGTCGAATCTGTCATCAAGCATTGTCGGAGCGATCACCGTCATTTTCTGCGGTCCTTTGTTATTACAGAGTATGCAATGAAACATATCAAGCACGCCATCATAAAGGCTGATGTAATGTGCAGGTACGCCCGGGCAATTATAAATAAATCTGATTTCACCAATTGTACCGTTCACGCAGACGTGCCAGTCCACGTCTTCTTCATCTTTGTCTTTCATCCTGAAGCTTTCGGACTGCTTAAATTTCTGC
This sequence comes from Planctomycetota bacterium, assembly GCA_021106775.1. The sequence goes on from JAIOTL010000472.1 coordinate 1,727, forward strand.
GACTTCCGAAAATCAGGATTTGTATTGATAACTGCGAGAAATGCGTTCTTGTTCTTTCTTCCGCCTTTGCCATAATATTTCGACATAGTCTGACAGGCTTCCCAGGCAGATGCAGATTCGCCGGGGATAACAACCACAATCTCGTTTATTTTCCCGGCAGCAGGATTAGAAAAATATTTCAGTGTTCCATCAAATTCCTTTTTCTTTGCATCAGGTTTTTTGCCGTCCTGAGCAACCGAAAACGTCGACAATAAAAGAATCAACAAAACCAATAATGATATACGTTTCATGTATTTCCTTTCGGATTTAATGTGGAAAATAACAGTATATTGCATAATTGTGTGTATGTCATCAGCATTTCTAAATTGTTTTACCATTAGTTAAAGTAACTCAGTCTTCAGTCGATAAAACTGACGGAACAATGCAGGGACAAAATGAAACCGACTAAAAGTCTCGATAAGTTTAGAATACACCAGCTTTTGGCGAGTTCTCAACACTCAATCTTCATGATTGATGAGGATATTAATGCAATTCCACTGAAAATCGATGATATACCCCTTATCAGCCCATCGTCGCAAATATGGGGTAGCATTTACGTAGAAAACCTAAAGATTAACGGCATTTCAACGCGATTTATAGAATTCGTCCGCCCGACAAAATCATTGCAAATTCTCACCACTAGTACTTCAAATCCTGCAAATCTCGCAGATGTCAGCAGTGAAGAAATAAACATTGAATTTAACATTAAAAACAGGTTACAGGCAGGGATTGACGAAGACCTAACGCTGATTCTTCCTTCAATTATCAATAACATTCTTGTTGTACCTGTAAATTTATTCGCTTTCCGTATTCAGAAGCACAGCAAAGTACATTATCAGCTTCGCTACAACAACTTAGCACTACAAAACACACACATTGCATAAAACGCCTGATGTGATTGAACACATTTTCAGCATTAACATTTAGTCTGATTCATGCATCTGCTCATTCTGCAGAGAAAATATGCAAAAAAAAACGCTGGGGGTTAGCCAGCGTTTAAAATTAATTTTAGAATTTAGTGCAAACCGTTGAACGGCATACGTTCCATCGGTATGACATCATCCTGAAGCAGAAGTTCATAGTAAAATGTTGTAGTCGGATCGATTAAACGCAACGCCCAGTCGCTCTGCAGTTCGAGAATGTAACCAAACGGCGTATCCTTATCCTGGTCTGTCGCGAATTTCTCTTTCCAGTCGGGATAAAGTTTTTTCCAATCTTCGATAACCTGCATGCACTGATCATGCTCATCCTGGCTTACCTCACCTGCTGGTCTCTTCAAATCAAACAACCCAATAGGTGTTGGTGTAACTTCATCGTGATAATACGAATAAAGCTTAATGCCAGGAATACCATCCTGTATCATTGCAAAATTCTCACCAAGGAAAACCTTCTGATTCGGCTTTGTTCCTCTTGGGAAGATAACCTCAAAACCGTGCATAAACTTGATGTAAAGCTGACGGCTCCACATGCCAAGGGAATACGGCAGTTTCATTGAGAAATCTTCGCTGATGAGTTTAAAGAACGGAGGTAGCGATGATTGCTCACAAGAACCCTGTGCTGTAACACCTTTAAGGTTCTTCGCCTGAACAATATCGGTTGCATTCTGGAACGACTCTTTAAGAAGGTTTTGAACAAGTGGAATTCTCGAAGAATTACCGGCAAGAACGACATAAAGTTTCCATGGGTCATAATTAGGATCTTCCTCTTTAAGCTCACGGATAACGTTGTCATACAAGCCCTTGGCTCTTCTAACAGCCTGTTTGATATCTTCCTCAACAGAACGTTCAATTTCCTTGTATCCAACCTTTACTTCCCGGAATTCCGGTGAATCTACAGTTGAGTAAACCTTAAGAGCATGCAATGGCGTTTCAATGTTGACTTCATGTTGCTTGATAACTGCATCGCGTTTTCTGTTCTCAGCTTCGCGCCATAACTCGAAGAAAACCTGCTGAGCAAGTCTCTTCATGTACGGGTCATTCTTAAGCTCGAAAACCTTGTATTTAGTCGGAACAAGAATTTCAATTGCTTCTTCGACTTTCTTTGCAATTTCGTACAACTTGTTTTCATCAACAATGTTTGCACCGTTTTCAGAGTGGAATCGTTTGAATGCGTCGATTAACGTTTTGCAATTACTTGAAATCATAAGCTCGATAACTTCTCGAATCTCAGGATTTGTATCATTTATCAATACATTCGCGGATTTAATAAGCTCATCTCTGCGTTTTTTATCTTCTTCGGAAAGATCTTCAGATTTATCAGTTTCGTCCTCGTCAGTGAAAAATGCGTTCATGAAGTCATCACTTGTCTGCGTTTTCTGCGTCGAAGCAAGTTCTTCCGCTTCTTCCGTCTCCTGTTTCCTAAGAAGTTTCTCGGCGATTTTGTTAGCAAGGCGAAGTTTCAGAATCTTGAACACAGCAAGAGTAACGTTGTCACCACCGTAGTAACTGTCACCTGAGAGACCGCGGACAATCTGAGTTATTTCGACCTTTCCTTCAGCAGTCATTCTTGTTGAAGCATCAATCATAGCAATATCGATTGTACCGCCACCGAAGTCGAACGCAAGAATTGTGCGATTGTCGTCCTGGACAGTACGTGCCTGTTCAATACTGCTTTGAATTTCTTGTGCAATGAATCCGAATGCTGCTGCACTGGCTTCATCCATAACAAGCTTGACATCGCTGTCGCTGATGCTGATTTCCGGGTTAGCATCTCGAAGTCCTTTAATCAACGCCTTTTTCAGTGCCTCTTTTCTAGGTCTTGAGAAAAGTGTCGGATAAGTCGCATTGAAACTTCTGATTTTAACCTGGTTTTCTTTCTGGTGGTCTTCAATGAATCCCTTAATAATATGAGAAGCGATGTCAATTTCATTGAAATATTCACCCTGGCATTGTGGATTCGTATCCGCAACAAAGAAAGGTTGTTCCCGGTTTACACCGAGAAGTCTCTTAATCGACAAAAAGTATGAATATATCGCTTCAGGATGTTCATCCATGAGTTGAAGTGCTTCCATACCGGTTTTGAAACGCGGCTTGGTCGAAACCTGAGTGTAGAAAATCGCAGACGGGATTTCCGGTGAAATCTGAACGCTGTCATCAGAATCGAAAAACGGTTCTTTGTAGGCGTAGCAGGTATTCGATGTCCCGAAATCGAGTGCCATAACACCCTGGAAAATCGGAATTTCTTTAATATTCGCGATTACCAGCGTAATGTTGAGGCTTTCAATGTCTTCACCGATTTTGAAATGAATCGTAATCGATTCTCGGATAGGGCATTTATCCTGAGTTGGGAAATTGAAGTGATCACTGTCCACCTCAATTTTAAAGTTCTTTTTCTCAGATCTTTCGCCTTTGGTTTCGCCGGTTTCAAAAACCAACTCGACCTGTTCCATTGTTTCTTCTTCCATGTCTTCATCAAACTCAGCTTTTTTTGTTTCAAGCTCAGGTATGAAAACATATTCAGGCGTTTCAACACCGATTACTGTAACCGAGAGTTCGTCCTCAAACTGACTGCTCAACTCAAGCAATTCACCGCGAACACCGCTGTTTCTGGTGATCTCAGCAAAATAAATCATCTTGCCGACAATCTTCTTTTTGGGCTGCTTTGACTGTTCCATTACCTCTCCTAATTATTTTAATTTTCAATTCTATTTTAAAAATATAGATATGAAACAAAGCAAAAAACCGTAAAAACCGGCAAGTAAATTAACCTGAAAGTTTAACGCCTAATGCCTTTGCAATCTGTGCTTTGAAGTTCAAAGTACTTTCATTAGTTGCCTGGATCGCATCAGCATACCTTTGAAGAATAACTTCTTCTTTTGCAGTTTCAAGATCTGCTGCCAGTCTTGGAAGTTCGACCTGGTAATCAAGTCTTTCTTTCGCAAAGCTGTGGATTTTCTCGAATACTTCGCGAACCTTGATGGCAAACTGGTTAAGCAGTGCGTCGAAGTATCTTTCAAGAATCTGAACGTGTGCTGCAAAACCTCTGAACATGTCTTTATATTTTTCGATGAGGAAAGCTTTGAACGGTTCCTGCATGGTTTTGTCCCATGGAACCTGATCTTGTCCAGCATTCACCTGATAAATCGCCTGAACGATTTCATCGACTCTAAGCTCG
>JAIOTL010000048.1 GCA_021106775.1 Planctomycetota bacterium
TTACGAACTTATTGCTGAGAAGGTCTGCTCTGATACGTGCCAAAAGAGCAAAAGCATCGGTGTATCTACCGAATTTCTTAACGTTGTACATATCAAAATGATTCGCAAGATCACGCACCATCTTATATCCACGTTTGCGCAACTCTTCGTCTTTATCCATTTCCTGAGCGAAAATATTCGCATAAGCAAGATAATCCTTCTCAGCTTCGAAGTATTTCTCGAACTTCAAATGCAAATAAAACGCAAGATAAAGGACATTTCTCGCTCTACCAAAGTATTTGCTTCTCAGAAGTTTGTCATTATCTTCGTCATCTTTGTCGGTAAAATAAATACCGTAATTACCGTCATAATCGACCCAGAAACTCATGATTTTTTGTTCGATTTCCTTTGAGAGTTTCTTGTACTCATCGATTTTCTTAAGATTCTCTTTGTATTTTTTGTCCTTTTGTTTCAAAAGTGCCATTTCTTTTATAATCTTTTCGCGCATGAAGCCAGATTTACTCCATGGGTTGCTTCTTAAAAGTAAACCAAGGTCAAGACAGCTTCGGCAGTAATCATCCATGAGCGATTGAATTTCAATAGCACCCATTTCGTCCAAAACCGATGCAACCTTGATATTGCTGTCATCAACGATAATACCGAGTTTTTTCTGGTATATTTTCTTTACATATTTACCGAATGTATCTACGATTTTTTCAAGGTTTTCATCGAAAATTCCTTTGTGGGTTTCCTCGAAAGCGAGTTTATCGATGAGAATTGTCTCGAAGATAAATTTCGTATGGAAATACAACGCTTTGTAATAATAAAGAAGCTTTAAATCGTCAGATTGTTCGAGGACTTTATCGAGATAACCAACAAGCATATTTTCCATGTTTTTATTGATTCCAAGCAGATTGTCTTTGCCTATTCTCGATTTCTCCCATTGATAAAACTTCATGCCGGTATAGTTACGAGAGCCATTCTCAAACGATTCCGAAAGTGCCCAGTCAACTTTTTCCGGGAACGGTCTGGCGTTTCTGTCTCTATCACTTTCAATCAATTTGTACTGGATTTGCATCAAGTAAGCGGAAATGTACAGACTGTTGAGATATGAACGTTCACCGACAATCCTTGTCAATGCATTAAAAGCTGCGATAGACGAATAAAAATTCGCTTTTTCCTCACCACTGTTTTTGTAATCTCTCCACTGCTGGAAATATCTTTTGTCATAAACTTCCTTCTGGAAATTGATCTGTTGAGCTTTTTCCGAACCGCCGACAATACCTTCAATAATACTTTTCCGAGTTTCAATATCACGGGCGAATTTATATGCTTGGGTTCCAAGCTCGGTTGCGCCGGGAAGCCAGATAGCGTTTTTTTTGTGTGCTTTCTCAGCAAGGGTGACGGCGATTTTTTTCACAAGTTCAATCTGAAACTTTTTACTGTCGTCCATGAAAAGATAACGCTGTTTCAAGCCGAAATTGCCTTGCATGTGAACCGGCACATCTTTTCTATTCGCATATTTGAAGTTGAGATAAACAAGTCTTTGTGCACCTTCGATGAGAGCGGTAGCACCCTCAGCGAAACGCCAGTTCTTCTGGAAACTGTCACCTATGCGGAAGTAAATCTCCGGAGCATAACGCTCAAAATCCATTTCATCGTCAAGCTGATTGAACGCAAGCTGATAAATCGGTACAGCATCGGTGAATCTGTTCTGGTCATATGCCGCCCTTGCGCAAAGAATTCGCGTTTTAAGTTTGAGTTCTGGATATCTGCCGATGCTTGCAAGCACATCGTAATATTTTCTTCTGAAAAATTCCTCAGGGTCTTTGCTGAAGCTGTAAAACGATTCTTCTTTTATCACTTCCGCTGGGTCTTCTCCCATTTTAATCAACGCTTCCGCACGCAATAGTCTGCCAAGCTTGACATACCAGTCCTGAGCTAGGTCAGGATAATCCATATCAATCATTTTGTGCAAATATTCAACAGCATCTTCATATTTCTTAAGCTCCATCAGTGCTTTAGCAATTTTGTAATAAGCTTCCTGTCTGAGGTCGTTGACTTCTCTTTGAACAGCATCGTTCCAGTCAGGCATAGATTTTTTAAGGTCTAAAACGCTATCGCAGGAACTCACCGCTTTGGTGTATCTCCCCTGCTCAAATTGAATATCCGACTGCAAAAGAAGTGCATAATATGCGATTGCATCAGAGGAAAGCTCGAAGGAAATATCATCAATGTGTTTAAGTGCTATCTTATAGTTTTCATCTGCATTAATGCCCATTTTGCCGAGATAATACAGTGCTTTTGCCCAGTGATACCAGGAAATCCTAAGCAGATAATGTTTATCCATCCAATTTTGAAATTCAGGGTCATCCTCATCATCAATTCCTGTCAGTATATCGTCAAGCATCGGGATGTACTTCTCAGCGATTTCTTTGTATATTGCGAGTGCTCGGCGGAAACTATCTTCAGCTTCGCTCAGAAGTTCCTGTCTTTTTGTTGCATCTTCTTCAAATTTTGCTCTATTAATCTGACTCGAACCGTCATTGAGAATCTGACCTGCACGATGAATCTGTCCTTTTTCATCGTCACCATAACGTTTTTCCGTCCATTCATTCATCAATTCGTCAGCTTTGTCCCGATATTCCTTCGCTTTCACAAGTTGATTCAGTCTTTCCAGATGCGAAGCGTGCCATTTGTAAACATCGCGAAGGGACTCAGCACATTTGTATTTGTAAATCACGTCTTTGTCCGTGCGGTTAAGCTCCTTGTGAAGAATTTCCTCAGCCAAATCATAAAATTTGAACTGTTTGGCAAGGTTCTCTGCGAGTTCTCTTTCGTTCTTCGCAGAAGACGATTGCGTAAAGATGCCTGAAAGCATTATGAATACGAATACAAGCGAAATCAAGTATTTTGGTTTTCTCATCATATCCCTCGAAAATTGGTTATTTGAAATCTTGAATAGAGGTTAAAAATAACAGAAAAAAAATGAATTTCAATAACACTAACGTCATTTGTCAGTCATAGTTC